>JAUSEO010000083.1 GCA_030651515.1 archaeon
ACACTTGGAACAACATCTGTTTTCAATGGGAATATCCTTGGCCAAACAGCGATTGTGCTAAACACTGGCGCAACATTAAATGGAATAGCATTGGCGCAAACCGCTGTTACGCTAGATGCCGTTACTGTCTCATTGCCGGCAGGGACAAGTGGAGAGGATTCTTCGCCCGCTCCTTTGCCAATACAAACACCAACCCCGGCTCCGACGCCTGCCACATCTCCTGTTGCTATTGTTCAACCTCCTGTCACAACAACAAGAGTTGGAAACACAATAGAAGTCACTTCTGTTGATGCAGTAACAAGGGAAGCCAAAAATATCAGAATAGAGGCTGAGCTTCCTGTTGAAGTTAAAGAAAATACGATTCGTGTAACACAATCAAATGGTGCACTGGTCGAAGTAAAAGTCATGCCGGCTACTGCTTCTGCAACTGCTATTGCAAGTTTGAGGATAAAAGCTTGCGCGGCAGAAAATAATTGCACAATTAAATTAAAGGAAGTTAGCGTAAATGGAGCAGCACGAGCGGCTTATGCAGTCAGTGCCGAAAAAGAATTTAGAATATTTGGACTAGTTAGTGCCAAATCTATGGTTTCTGCCAATATAGATGCAGAAACAGGCGCTGTCGTTTCTGTAATAAAACCATGGTGGGCATTCTTTGCAATAGAAGTCAATTAAGCGCCCCCCCTTAATGATTTCAAAGATTAAAGGCACCATCCTTTGGCTGGATTTTTGAGAACAGTTGACACTCCTGCGTTTAGTAAAAATCTAATTCTATTTTGTTTTTTGTAAGCCATTGCGGGATTCTTTTAGTCTCTAGGCAGTCTTATTCGTGTTTTAAAAGATTCGTGTTGAACTTTTTTTGTATGCCGCTTGTAATCAAGAATTTGTCTGTTTCCATTGGCAAGAGGGAGATTTTGCTTGATGAGAGTGTGGGGATTGCGGATGCATTACACTGAGTGTTTTAGCCTTTCAAACAGGGGCTGGAAAATTGCAAACTTGGTGAAGTATTGGAAAAAGGCTTGATTGTGTTATTTGGCTTGTTTCCAATAAAGTTTCATTATACGTTATATTTATATATTATCTGTTTAACAGATAATTGTATGTTTGAGTTGACTGATAAGAGATTATTGGCTTTGATTTGGGTTCTTGAAAACAAGGATAAATCTTGGAGCATTTTGGAGCTGCAAAAGAATTCAGGTTCTTTGGGTTATGGGCCATTATACAATTTTGTTAAGGAACTTGAAAAAAATGGTTTTGTCTCCATGGACAGCAAAACGCATGAATATAGGATATCCAAAGCCATTGATGTTATCCGCTTTATTTCACTTGCAAGGCCTTTTCGAAGCCTTGAATCAATTCCTTATTACTCTTCGCTTGATTTTACAGGCATGCTGAACATGATTAATGGGGCTAAGCTGCCTTATGCATTCACGGTTTTTGCTGCCAGTGAACTCTATCATTCATATGTTAAAACCGACCAAGTTCATGCTTATATTCAAGAAGGTGACGAGAAAAAATGGGAAAAATACCTGTTATCAAAAAATTGCCTTAAAGCAGAAAAAAACCAGGCCAACATTTTTCTTATCCCAACTAAACAGCAGGTTTTTTTCACCAAGCCAGAGAAAATAAAAGGTTTTTCAATTGTTCCAACTCCAGTTTTGTTAAGTGACCTATTTAGTTTTGGCGGTTTGGCGGAAGAGCAAGCCAATTTTTTGCTCGAAGAATGGCTGAATGACCGATTGTGATTTTTTTTGACAGAAAAACTCTTGATTGAAAAATCAGAAGAACTTCTTTTGGCATTTTTTAAAGAACTGGGTGAAAAGGAGAGAAATGATATAGGCCTTATGGGCGGCTGGGCTGTGCATTTTCTGCTTAAAACCCACGGAGTAAACCACATGGGTTCAAGAGACATTGACATATTTTTTGACCCAAACAAAACAAGCATTTCCATAATAACAAAAAAACTTGGACAACTTGGCTTTTGGCCCCATTCTACTTTTCGCTGGGTTAAAATTTTTCACAGTGAAACAGAAAAAGAGTTAAGCGATGAAGAAAGCAAAAAACACCCAATCCACAATCTCTCTTACGTCTATTTCGACATAGCAACACCTACGCCTCAACAGCACGCCATGCCTGAACCACTTCTCAAAAAAGTGTTTGAAAAAGAAAAGCGCTTTATTGAAATTCACGGAACACGTGTAATGATTCCAACGCCAAAAATACTTGTTGAAATGAAACTCAAGTCAAGTGTGGAGCGAACTGATTTGTTTAAACGAGCCAAAGACGTAGCCGACCTCTATGGCCTCTTAAACAGCAACCCTGAGTTTTGGGTTTACCAAAAGGGCCAAAAAGCAAAAACAAGAGGCTTGAATCCAAAACTTGTAAAAAAATTCAAAGAAAAAGTCAGACGATTCAAAATCGATGGGACAACACAGTTGGCAGCTGAACTCATAAAAACAAACGAAAACAAAATTACAGAATTAATTGAAAAAACTTGAGTGCAAAAACATTACAGTTTCCTTAGTGCCTGAAAATCGTTGCAAATCACAAAGTCGCCGATTTTGAGGCCTGAAAGCGTGTTTTCAAGTTCGCCGACAGAGTGGCTGCGTGCTACCAAAACTTTGCCGTTTGGATAAATGCTTTTAACTCTGGCCTTGTACTCAGTGTACGGTCCAGCTTCATTTTTCCGGTACTGGTAAAATTTTTCATGAATTCCACGCTGTTTAACCAATCCAAGGAATTCCTTGTAAGTCATTTGCTTGGCTTTAAGCTCTTGATTTAATTTTTCCATTTCCATTAAAGCCTGCTTGAAAATATTTTTGTCATTTCGGAAAGCATTGTCTGGATTTTCTAAATAACTTCCAATGTACCAATTGATTGCCTGTTCTGACGAAGGAATTCGCTTCAAGCCACACACCTACCCATCAAAATGGGTATATCCGTCATTATGGATACGTTCTTCCTTAAACTATAGCAAACCGCTTATATTTTTGAACTTTTTATTGCGGTTTGTTATATGCAAAAAGCAATTCAAATGTTCAAATACAT
>JAUSEO010000012.1 GCA_030651515.1 archaeon
AAAGAGGGTTAGTTCTTTTGAAATGAATTGCGCGCCGTGCTTGAGTGCAAAGCCTTTCCCCTTGTTTTGTTCGTACGCAAACGCTTTGATTTTGGGGTTTTGCTTGCTTGCCTCTAGTGCGATTTCGTATGATGCGTCAAGCTGGCCGTCCACTACCACGATTATTTCGTAGTCGCGCTTTAGTTCTTCCAGTGTTTTGGCTGTTCTTTCAAGTGTTTTTGCAATCACTTTTTCGCCTTTATAGCATGGCAGTATTATGCTGATTCCGTCCAATATTCCACCTTTTTATCTACAAAGCTATAAGCAGCCAGTGCAAGCGTAAGCAGGATGTTTGAGGCAAGGACAATCAGGGCCACTTCTTCAAGGCTTGAATGAAACACGCTTATCGCCACCCACTGCATTAATGCAAACACTCCCAGCACGTACACGAATTTTTTCCTGTGCAGTGAAATAAAATAGTTAACCATGATATTGCTCAGCACGTAAAAACCCATTGCAAGGGCCAGTATTCCAAGGAAGCTTTTTGCCTGCGCGTATTTTCCGCCAAAAAAAACTGCAACAAAAATGTCCGGTGCAAGAAAGTATGGCAGTATTGCAAGCATGGAAAGCCCTATTGAGACAGCAGTGACTTTCAGAAACACTGTGCCCGTTTGTTTTTTTTGCTCGTGCAGGGCACTTGACTTTGCAAGCAAAACAACCGACAGGGCCGAGACAAGGTAGAAGACCATGCGCGCGGCCTGGAGCGCGGCAGCGTAAACGCCCGCCTCGCCTGCCGGAAAAAAGTGCTTGACCAGGAAAATGTCAACGCTGTTGAAAAACGCCAGGAAAACCACGCCTCCAAGCATTATGCCGGAATAAGAAAAAGTTGTTTTCAGTGAAAAACTTTTTTTCTTGTTTTTTAGCACCGGGAAAACCGCTAAAACCCCTGCAATTATTCCTACCAGGAGCCCTACAATTATTCCGTACAGCGCACCTGCAACCCCAAATCCGGACAAAACAAGTGCAATGCCTGCCGCAAGCTTTGAGCCAAACTGCAGGAAAGACACGGTAACCGATTTTGCGAATTTCTGAAGCCCGTTTAGAGTGCCTATGGCCACGGCATAAAAAGCGCTTAACGCGATTCCTGCGCCGGTAAAAACGACCAGTTGAGTGTCCTCAATGTGGAAAAACCCGGCAAGCACGCCTTGGAGTGCAAAAAACGCGGCAAAGCACGAAACGCCTGCAAAAAACGCGAGCCTGTAGTACTGCCCGGCAAGGTAAGAAATTTTTTCCTGCTCTTTTTTTGCCGCAAGGCCGGCCACGAATTTTGTGAGGCTTGAACCAATAGCTGAAAAAAGCAGGTAAAAAATCGCCAGAACAGAAATAAGGACTGCAAGCGTGCCATAATCATCTG
>JAUSEO010000018.1 GCA_030651515.1 archaeon
TGAAAAAAACAAGCGCCGGGCTTCTCATGTACCGGCTGAAAAACGGGGAACTGGAAGTCTTTTTGGCCCACCCAGGCGGCCCGTTTTACGTGCGCAAGGATGAAGGCTTTTGGACCATTCCAAAAGGGGAAGTGAACGAAAACGAGGAACTCCTTGCTGCTGCGCAGAGGGAGTTTGAAGAAGAAACAGGGATAGCCCCTGAAGGAGTGTTCATTTCACTTGGGAGTGTCAGGCAGAAAAGCGGGAAAATCGTGCACGCGTGGGCGTTTGAAGGGAAAAAAGAACCCCATGCGCTTCCAAAAAGCAATTTTTTTGAAATGGAGTGGCCACCCCACTCAGGAAAAATTGAAAAGTTCCCGGAAATCGACAAAGCGGAATTCTTTGGCACGCAAAAAGCAGGGGAAAAAATTCTCCCCGCGCAGGCAGAATTCATTGAACGGCTTGAAAAACAACTGGAAACCAAAATTGCAAAACACCCAATAATTACGGAGTTCTGAAAAAATTTATTCTTTTGCTTTTGCCCAGCCCATTATTTGGTTCAGGGAATTGATTTGCTCGTCGAGTGCCTGGACTTTTTTTGTGAGTTCAGTGATTTTTTTTGCACTCACGTCAATGCGGAAATCGCGCAGGTCGTTTGCATAGCGGCCAACACGCTTGTCGTCCTTGTACACTATTCCCTGCTGGACGGTTTCAACGAGTTGCTTGCGGTACTCTATGTTGTCGACAAACATTTTTATCATTGGTTTCCACCGCTTGTCTGCAATCAGGTGCGCGGGAAGGCTGACTTCGCCTGCGTCATGCTTGTATTCAAAGTTTGTGAGAATCTTGAACAAGTGCTTCCAATAGACTGGTTCGGAGAACTTGTAAACGTTGTTTCTGAAATGGTAAAGTTTTTCTTCAATGAGTTTTTTTTCCCACACGGTTTTTTCTTTCTCAAACCTTTCTTTGAGGGAAGCCAAAGAACCAATCTGGGTTTCAAGCCGCTGCCTTGGAGGATAAACCAGGGTCGGCCAGTCAGAACCGTTTGCTTTTACGGAGATTACCCCGCCCTCTTTAAAATACTTGGCCAAAGCGGCAGCTTTCGGGTCACCGGATTGCCCTGCTTTTAAGTGCGGGAACGCCCCACAAAAAGCGGTAAAAGAGGAAATAATTCTGTCTGACATGAAAAAAAACATTAATGGTTCAAATTAATAAAGCTTTATTCACCAAATTGTTTAAAAAACAAAAAAAAGGTGGCAATTGACGTGTTTCCAGGCATGGGAAGGATAAATCCCAAACAGATACAGGCAATTTTTTAAGTAGCTATCAATTCCCACTTTTTTAATTTGCCTTCAAAACCTACAAGTTTTACTACCCCTTTAGACTGGAGATAAGGAATAGTATTTTGAATGGTTTTTCTTTTTCTGACATTCAAAGTAATTAAATCTCTAGAAGTAAAAACTGGTTTTCCAGAAAATTTAATGAGTTTAATAAAATCCTCAACCCTTTTGTTTGGCCCTGAAACATAGTCCCGTTTATAACTTTTTAATGTTTTTTCAAGTGATGATTTTTTTATTAAGTGCTCTTTTGTCAACTCATAAACTAGCTCTAAGTTTTTCTTAGAGAATACTTGCAAATGCCAAGCTGAACAAAGCTCACCAGTCCTTTTTACATATATTTTTACAATTGCCAAAGAAGAATGAATCCCTAATCTGGCAAATAAAATTTGAAGAGATATAAGCATCAAAGGCGGATTATTCAATATTTCTTGAAAAATTTCTTTCTTTTGCTCTGGCGGAACAATATAAATAAATGAAGTAGAACTAACGTTTTGTTTTGGAAAATCTCGGTAGCCATGTGGAAAATTTATATTTTGATGGAGTGTGTTTTGACAAATTCTTAAAGACTTATTATTGATATTTCCTTCAGAATCAATTATTGCGGAGATCAAAGCTTTTACAAAAGGCAAGTCATTTGAATAAACTGCCCATTCTGGAAGTGGATTATTGGCTTTTATCTGAACATTAATTATAAAGCCAGCAAGTTCCAAAAATTTTGTTCCAATTTTTCCAACTTGAACAATTTGACCACCAGTTCGGTCCTTGATACTACCGCTGTAAAAGCCAAAATGCTCAAACATTGATTTGGCTTTTAAAATAAGTTCATGATTTGTGTTAGCAAAACAATAATCCTGTATTCCGGAATCAAAAGATAGTCCAAGAACATAAGCAAAAAAAGGAGTTTCAAGATTTAACGGAAAACTAGCAGCAAAACAATTTCTTTTATTTAAAACATATCTTATTTCACATTCTATTGATGTAAAATCGAAATCCGGCAAATACTCAGCTAGAATTTCTTTTAATTTAATTAAAAATTTTATAGAAATTGATTTGGATTCATTTCTGAGATAATAATCAATCGAGTAGAAGTTCATCCTTGTTTTTCTATGAAAAGCGTCAATTCCAAAGTTTGTTTTAAAATTGATATATAGGTTCTGCAAAATCTTGTTTCCATGCTCTGAAAATCTCACAGAATATGAAGGCGGAAAATCAAAAATACTCAAAGTGCTTTTTCCTGGATTTTTACTCCATCTTTCACTAACTAATTTAAAATGGTCTGGATTCATAAAATAATATAATTAAACTCAACAAATTCAAGTTTGTGGAACCTCAGTTCCGGTGCGGATGATAAGTATGATGCCAGGATTAGGAAGAATAAATCCAAGAGATATTTCCAGAATGATGAAAAGCATGGGGATTGACTCCAAGGAACTAGAGGCGGAAAGAGTGATTTTTGAGTTAAAAGACAAGCGCTTGGTGATTGAAAACCCAAGCGTTTCAGTTGTCACTGCCCAGGGGCAAAAAACGTATACCGTGATGGGTGCTGAAAAAGAGGAAACACGTGGAGTGCCAAAGGAAGACATTGAAATGGTTGCAACAAGCGCCAACGTTTCAAAAGAAAAGGCAAAAAAGGCACTTGAAGAAACAAACGGCGATCTGGCAGAGGCAATTGCGCGCCTGAAAAAAAGCTAATTAAGAAAAAAAGCCAGTTAAACCAGTTAATTTTCTTTTGCATTGATGGAAATTATTTTTCCGCGCGTGGCGACAAAATTTATCGAAAGATTAACCGTTTCCCCAACTGCATGCGTTGGGAAGACAAGGCCTGAAAAAGAACCTTTTTCAAGAGAGTAAACAGAGTTTGAGTCTGGTTCAGTGAAAGAGACTGCAGAAAAAGACGCGGGCTGGAAAACGTTTGCGCCAGAAAAGGGCTTTGAAGACAAAAACCCGGAAAGTTTCAGGGCGTTTTCGGAAAGCACAGTTGTCTGGAAATCAATTGCCGCCTCCATTGGGACGGCTGGGCCTTTTGAGCCAAGCACTCCAAAATTCAGGGAAGCAAACTCGTCAAAGATTTTTTGTTTTGTTTCCAAAAAAGTTTCCTGCCCAAGAAAAACCAGGAGCTTGTTTTCATCAAGGGATAAATCAAAATCAATCACGCCGTTAAAGTCAGTCAGAACGGTTTTGAAGTCTTCCTGGAAAGAAGAATAGTTCTTGTCAAGGGTTATTTCAAGCGCTGGGGAAAAAAAGCCGAGGGAAACAATTGCCGAGTTGGAATCTGGAAAAAGTGCAAGTAGCTCTTCTTCAAGTGCAGCCGTTGCCCCCACTGCAAGGATTTCTTCACTGCCGACAAAAGAGGCCGCAAGTTGTGGTTCAAGGGAATCTATTGGCAAGGGTTCCGCAACTGAAGCCTGTTTTGGCGAGGCTGAAATGTTTTTTTCCTCGATTGCAATTATGCTTTGGAGGGAATCTGCTGCAAGGCTTGCCTGCAGGAAAACCTCGACCTCGTCTTCCGCAAGCGTCTCTGCGGACAGGTAAGCGTTTGAAAAAGGGCTTTCAAAAACATGCCCCTGTGTCAAGCCAAGCTGGTTGGAAAACGTGACCTGTGTGGGAAGTGAGACAAAACCTGCGCGGATTACTTCGGCTTTTTCAAAGCCTTCAACTGCAGAAACCCTGTCGGCCAAGTCAAGAGTGCTTTCATCAGAAGAAACAGAGAGTTCTGCAACGTAAATAAGTGAAAGGCCCCCTGAACCAGTTGGGTCGCCTGCCTGTGAAAACCTTGAACTCAACAGGCCGGCTATGCCCTGCACTCCTGCAAGGCGTGAATCAAGAACGGTTTTGTCGGTTTCAGTTGTTGGAAGAGTGACAACAATTGTCGGGAACAAGCGCACAACTTTTGCAGCAACGCCTGCTGCTTCAAAGTCAACTGCAGTGGTTTGGCTGCCATCCACTGGCGGGGCTGGTGGCGGCTGCGGGGAATTGTTGAGGTTCCCGCCGTAAAGGAAAACCGCAAAAATTGAGCCAACCATTACCACAGCAATGAAAATAACGAAAAGCTTTTTTGAGTCCAAAAAAAAACCACTTTTTTTGTTAAAATCGAAGATTTAAAACCCTTTCCCTGGAAAATGAATTATCAGGGTTATAACTCTTGTTATGATTTCTTGGGGTTAAATCCTTTAAAACCGTTTGTCGGAAAAAGTTTGCCTAAATTATTCTTTTTTTTTGAAAAAATGGATGGAAAGTGATTTGCTTGAAAAAAGGGGACATAGTGCTTGTAGAATTCACTGGAACAGACACTTCAACAAACAAGGTTTTTGACACAACAGACGAAAAAACCGCCAAAGAAAACGGGTTGTACCGTGAAAACGGCGTGTTCAAGCCAATACCAATCGTGATAGGCTCGGGAGAACTCATAAGAGGCCTTGAGGAAGAACTCGAAAAAATGGGTGAAGGCGAAGAAAAAAAGCTTGCAATAGCACCTGAAAAAGCTTTTGGAGTGCGCAGAAAAGAACTGGTTTTTGTAGTTTCAATCCAGGAGTTCAAGAAAAGAAACATTAACCCGTTCCCAGGCCTCGTTGTACAACTGGACAACGGTTACGGGAAAGTGCAGTCAGTCAGCGGCGGGCGTGTACGCATAGACATGAATTCTGACCTGGCAGGAAGAACAGTTGAATACCAAATAAAAATCGCTGGCGTTTTGAAGAACCCTCTTGAAAAGGCAGAGGCTTTGGCAAAAAAATTCTTTCCATTAAAAGAAGGAACAGTCAAAACAAAGCTTTCAGGCGAAGAGCTTGAAGTCAGCCTTCCAGCCGGCCTGCCAAAGGAATTCCAGATAATCAAGGACGCATTTGCAGAGTTTGTCACACAGCACGTGCCGGAGATAAAGAAAGTCAGGTTTGTGGAAGAATTCGAGGCAAAAAAAGAGACTTCAAAAGAGGAAAAGAAATAAGAAAAGCTCTGAACTCCCTGTGATTTAGCATTGTAAAGGCTTTGGCATGAGTGCAGAAAAACAACAAATTTCAAATATATTTCCAAGTGACAAAAAAATAATAATTGCTATTTTGGTTTTTTTTCTGTTTGTTGTAGTGGTTCCACGTTTATTATTCAATGGTAATCAACGGGTTATCTTTAACCAGCATTACATAGAAACACTCCACGGCCAGCATAACAGTGAATCAATTGACGCAGCCATTAACAGGATTGTTTCTTTTCAGGCACTCACTTGGAATTCCTTGTTAAACGATGATGCGCTGAACTTTGATTTGAACAATTCATTTAACGTTTTTTCGTATGTTTTTAACGAAATCCCGTATTATGCAGTCGTGTACCCGACCGAGACTTATTATTACTTCAAAATCCCTGAAAAAGGGGTTTCTGGAAACCTGCGCTTTGTTGACATAGACAAAGGCGTGGTTTACCTTGGGTATTTCCTTCAAGACAGGCCGCACAGCGAAGAAGGTGGAAGCGGGTCTTTTACACTAGAAGACGGCGTGATTATCAAAAAAATGACGGCTGACTTGTATAGTGTTTCTTTTAAAGGCAAAACCGTGTTTTTCAAGCTGCCTTCAGCTGCTGTATGGGACTTGCCGCCAGCCAAATTAGCTCTTCTTCCAGAAGAAGAGTTCATTGCACGAATCCAGGACGAGTCAGGGATACGGTTTTTTTTTATTTACAACAACCAGACAAAAGCGTTTTACTATGTTCTCAACGAAGAACAACCCGTGCCGGAAGAACTGGACAAGATTTTTGACAAGGTCTACACTGGCGCGCGCACGGGTTACGCTTACTACGAAGATACAAAATATGAAAGGAAGATGCTGTTTGGGGTTAAGACCGCCAACATTTGGGAGAACAATTATTTTGACGGGCCCTTTGACCAGGTCCCACCAAGGCTAAACATACGCGACAAATTGTATGCGGCTTACCCTTACACGCAATACATGCATGGCCTTGACGAGCATGGAAACTTCATTGACTTCAAGGATTCACGCGTAGCAATAAGCGCGTACACGGATTATAGCCAAGAGGCTGAATTACAGGAAAGGATTGCAGGATGTGACCAGAATAGTCCCGGAAGCGCTTCTTCTTTTTGGTCCTGCTTGGCTTATGAGCCAAAAAAAGATTTCCACAAAACGATTCCAGAATTCTTTTACGAAGACGGGAAATGCAAAAACAATTGTTTACTCACAAAATAAATTTTAACCGGATTCGTGGTTTGGCATAATTTCAGCTAGAGGGAGTTTTACTAAACCGCCCCTCGTGACCAGGAGGCCATGTAACGCTTGTGCCTCCGTCATGATCTGGAGGCCAACTTGTACTTTGCCCTTCACTATGATTAGGTGGCCACCCAGTACTTATGTTTCCGCTATGATCTGGAGGCCAACTTGAACTGTCATATCCCCAATGAGCATAAGGCCAAGTAGTACTTATGCCTCCATCATGATTTGAGGGCCAACCTGCACTTCGGTCTCCAGAATGGTCAGGCGGCCAAGTATCACTTATGAATCCTTCATGATTAGGAGGCCAATCTTGGCTTTTTCCTCCTGTGTGAGCCGGAGGCCAACTATTACTTACACCCCCAGAATGATTTGGAGGCCAACCATCACTTTGCCCACTAGAATGATCGAAAGGCCAAGTATCACTTATGCCACCATAATGATTTGAGGGCCAACCTGCACTTTGGTCTCCAGAATGGCTAGGGGGCCAAGTTGCACTTCTATCCCCATAATGGCCTGGAGGCCAAGTTGCACTTCGCCCCTCACTATGATTAGGGGGCCAACTTGCACTCGGAGCCCCCCAATGATTAGGAGGCCAACCATTACTGCCAACCACTTTATGACCCTCTGGCCAACCGCTATTAATATCTCTATAACCCTTGCTAGTCAGCACTGCATGAATCTTGGGGGATAACGCCTGGCCAGAAAGCCCATCCTCTGAAAAAGACGGGTTTATTGGCGTCGAAAGCAGCCAAACAAAAACCACGACCAAAAGAGAAAAAACGGCAAGCAAAACAAGCTTGGACAAAAGAGAACTGCCACTCAAACCAACAGAAACCATTGAATAAAAACACGCAAGTGAGCTTTAAAAACGTTTGCATGCAGAGTTTTTTTAGGCTTAAATAATGGTTCACCTTTAGGACTGATTTTTTTGGAACACCCAAGCAACGTTAAAGACTTAAAGACAGGGACAACGACTGTCGGGCTCATTGCAGGCGACACCGTGGTCTTAGCGGCAGATATGCGGGCTTCCATGGGCAACTTGGCTTATGACGAGGAATCTGAAAAAATTTACCAGATAACCGATTTCATGGGCGTAACCAATGCGGGAAACGTTGGGGACAGTCTGACGATTATAAGGTTTCTCAAGTCACAGGCAAAGCTCTTTGAAATCGAGCGCGAGGAAAGAATGACCCCGCGCGCAGCATCCACGCTTTTGTCAAACGTTTTGAATGCAAGCAGGTACTACCCGTACATTGTCCAACTCATAGTTGGCGGGGTTAACAACAAAGCCGAACTCTTTGAGGTCACGCCTTTTGGGGCAACGCTTGAAAGAAAAAAATACGCCGCAACCGGTTCCGGAACTGACTTTGCAATGAACACACTTGACCAGAACTACACCTTAAACATGAATGAGGAAGACGCGATAAAACTTGCAATCAAAGCCATTGAAGCTGGAAAAAAGAGGGACATTTACTCAGGCGGAGAATCAATCAGTGTTTCTGTCATAAACAGGAGCGGTTACCGCGAGCTCTCAAGACAAGAAGTAAATAAGTACCTTGGCGAAATGAATGGCCAGCCAACAAGTGCAAAGAAAACAAGAAGTTCTTAAAAGACACCCAAAAAAAAATTCTTAAAAGCCACCTAAAAAAATTTTGTTTAACACAAATTTTCAATTTCTGCACAAAAAAACAAAAAGAGTTTTTAGTTTATGGAATACCTGAAAAAAATAAAGGAAACAATCCTTGCCGCACTGCCTCCGGACACAATGATTTCAAGCGTTGAACTTGAAGGCCCCGAAGTAGCTATCTACACGAAGAACCCGAAAGCGTTTTTCCAGAATGAAAACTACGTGGCAAAAATCGCGTCAGAGTTAAAGAAAAGGGTAAACATCAGAACCGACAAGTCCCTCCTGACGGAACCAGACCAGGCAAAGGAAAAAATCCTCCAGCTTGTGCCAAAAGACGCGGACATAAAGGAAATAATGTTTGACACTGCATTCAGCGAAGTCGTAATCGAGGCAATCAAGCCAGGCCTTGTAATCGGCAAGGGCGGGGAGACAAGCAAAAAAATAATCATGGAGACAGGGTGGACTCCAAGAATCATCCGCGCGCCAACATCGCCAAGTGAAATACTCAAGGGGATAAGGCTCCATTTGCACAAGTACAGCAATGAAAGAAAAAAAATACTCCAGGAAACCGCAAAAAAAATTTATGACGAACCTGCACGCCAGGACAGCTGGGTGAGGATGACCGCACTTGGAAGCTTTCAGGAAGTTGGCCGAAGCTGCATTCTTGTTGAAACGCGCGGCACAAAAATCATGATGGACTGTGGAGTAAACGTTGCATCCTTTGATGACCCGTACCCTTACCTTGACGCTTTAAGGTTTCCAATCAACGAACTGGACGCACTCATAATCAGCCACGCGCACCTTGACCACACGGGCTTTGCGCCTTACCTTTTCAAGCTTGGTTACCGCGGGCCCGTTTATCTCACAGATGCAACACGCGACCTGATGGCGCTTTTGCAGTTTGACTACATTGACGTCCTTGTCAAAGAAGGGCGCGAACCACCATACACTGAAAGGGATGTTAAGGAAGAAATCAAGCACTGCATTACACGCGATTACAGGGAAGTGACTGACATTGCACCAGACATGCGCCTGACTTTCCACAACGCGGCACACATTCTTGGCTCCGCCTCTGTCCACCTGAACATTGGGGAAGGCGCACACAACCTCGTGTACAGCGCTGACATCAAATACGGTTTCACGAGATTGTTTGACATGGTTGACAACAATTTCCCGCGCCTTGAAACACTCATCCTTGAAAGCACTTATGGCGCAAAAGAAGACGTTCAGCCGCCACGCCAGGACGCGGAGCAAAAACTTGTCAACGTCATCAACGAAGGGCTGCGGCAAAACGGGAACATCCTCATCCCGGTTTTTTCAGTTGGAAGGGCACAGGAAATAATGCTTGTAATCGAAAACGCGTACAGGAACGGAATGCTTGAAGAAGGCGCACGGGTTTATATTGATGGAATGACCAAAGAAGCCTCCGCAATCCACACAGCTTACCCGGAATACCTGAGGAAAAATGTTGAAAAAAGGGTCCTACAGAATGATTCGCCTTTCACTTCACCGCTTTTCCAGATAGTGGACACTGCAAACAGGGAAGCAATACTTACGGACGGAAAAGCAGTCATTGTTGCTTCAAGCGGAATGCTTACAGGCGGGCCATCAGTTTATTACCTGCATAAAATGGCTAACGAGCCAAGAAACACACTTATCTTTGTCGGGTACCAGGGTGAAGGCAGCGTGGGAAGAAAAATCCAAGCAGGAGTCAGAAAACTCCCAATTGTCGGGGAAAACGGCAGGACAAAGGAACTCAGCCTGAACCTGCGCGTGGAAACAGTCGAAGGATTTTCAGGGCACTCACCAAGACCGGAACTGACTGCCTACGTGAAGAACCTGCACCCAAAGCCAAAAAGGATTCTTGTAAACCACGGCGAAAGAAGCAAGACAATCGAGTTCTCACGCTATTTGAGCCTCAAGTTCCAGACAAACGCAACCGCAATCAAGAACCTGGAAACCGTAAGGCTAAAATAAAACGATTTAAACTTCGCCTAAAAAGGAAAACAACCAGCTACATAACAGGAAATTAGCCTAATTATCCAATTTTAAAAAAAAATACAAAAAAAACGATTTAGACATAACGCTGTTTTTTGCAAAATTTTTTTTAAAAAATTTTTCTAAAAAAAAGGCCAATCTACATAAGAAAAAGCTTGTTTTTGGCTTGTTTTTTGATTCTAAGCATTAATACACGCGTTAACTGGAAAAAAAGGCATTAAAATGCTCCGTTGACGGGAAGGTTTTTATAGTAGTTTGAAGTTCTTTCTTCTGTGTTTCTTTTGGAAAAAATAACAAGAAACCAAGCTCTAAGCGCCAAGTCACTGTGTGAGTGCTTAGAACAGGGTGGAAGGGCCATATCCGACGAAATGCCGGGTTTCAGGAAAAGCCATTTTCTCTCTAAAAAAACCTGAAAGGCCCTTCCCCCACCCCTTCCCTAAAACCCTTGCGCGGGTTTATACCCTGTTGGGCACAAGCGGCGCACATTTGTCCTTTCTATCGAAGGGACGGTAATATCACTTTCTAAAAAAAGCCCCTTTTTCTGTCGGTTTTAACTGGTTTTTTCCATAAATAATGGTTTAATGAAGCTTGCAATCACGGGCACACCCGGCACTGGAAAAACTGTTCTTGCAAAAAGCCTTGCAAAAAAACTCAAGGCAGTTGTAATCAACGAAAAGGACTTTGCCCTGAGAAAAAAAGCAGGCAGGCAAAACAAGCGTTTGGGGGAAGTTGAAGTTGACGTAAAAAAGCTTGAAAAAGAGCTTAACAAGGAACTGAAAAAACACGAAAACGCCATAGTTGAGGGGCATTTGCTCTGCGAGGCAAGGCTTTCAGTTGACGCAATAATTGTCCTCACCTTTGACCCGTTTAAACTTCAAAAGCGCCTGGAAAAACGTGGATACGCGCCAGAAAAGGTTTTGGACAACGTTTTTTGTGAAACAATCAGTTACTGTTTGGAGAAAACGAAAAAGAACTACCAAAAGCAAAAAATAATAATTGTTCCATCAGAGAAAACCATTAGCGGCACAATAAAAAAAACTATTAGTGAACTTAGGGGAAGGGGGTTTTTGAATTGAATACAAGACAGGCTTTGTTTATTTTAGCGGTTTTCGCACTGGCAGCCATGGTGTTTGGAGAGACGCTCAGTGAAACTGTTTTAGGGGATGCTGGTTTTGAAGATTTTGTCGTCGAGGGGCAGAATACGGAAAAATGCAGGGAAGTGCAGTTCATTTCAGCAGTGCCAGTGAATAAAGAAGCCTTTGCGGTTTTTTCCGCGAACGTGGAGTTTCTGTCTGGCCCCTCAGAGGAAAGCCTTGTCACGGTTTTTCTGAACGGGAACAAAATTTCTGAAATAAAGGCGGGGGAATTCCAGGCGGGTTTTGCAAGGATAGAGCTTCCAAAAAACAAGACGCTTGAAACAAACAAGCTCAAGGTGTGCCTGAAGACATCTTATTCTACGACAAAAATTATTCTCAAAAAAGAATCACTTGTCGGGGATTACCTGAAACCGGATTTTTCTGAAACTGGTGCATTCATGCTGTCAATTGAACCATTTTCGCCAAAGCTTTTTGAGGAATTCAAGGTAACCGCCACACTCAAGAACTCCGGAAGCGAAGACGCAATTGCCACCCTTAAGTATAGAAAGGACCACTTGGAAAACGAGACTCCTGAAACATCTCTTGTAAAAGGAAAAACAATCATTGAAGGAGTGACAGTTGAAAAGTGCAAAGAGCGGCAGGAAAACGGCGAATGCACAAGCCCGGGAATTGCCAGCTTTGAATATTACCTGAGGCCAAAGCTCAGCGGGACAATAACTTTGCTTCCAGCTGTTGCAGAGTTTGAAAACGTTTTCGGGGAACAGGTAGTGCTTGAATCAAACAGGCCGGACATCACAATCACTGAACCCGCAGTAAAGGTAAGGTCGTTCATCTCCGTGCCGAAAAAAGAGTACACGGCAGGAGACACGGCTACATTGCTTTTGGTGATGACAAATGATTCATTCACGCCAGCACTCAACGTTACAGGAAAAATAGAGACGACAAACGGCCTGCAGGTTTCACAGGGCCAAAAAAGTTTTTTGTTTGACTCAATCGAGGGAAAAAAGACAGTGGAAAAAGAATTCAGCGTGAGTTCTGCACAATCAGGCTTATTTGAAGTCGATTGCAGTGTCGTGCTTGCAGACGGAGCAAAGCTTCCGTGTGAGAAAGCAACAATTGAGTTCAAGGAACCGGGATTTACTATACAGATTGCAGGTGGAATTGTTTTGTTGCTTTTAGGCGCAGCAGTATACGGATACATTTTCTACATAAGAAAATAGGTTTTTACTTTAGGTTGAATCAAAATCAACCAATTGGTTGAGATGAGTTCAACCGCACATATATAAATCCCTAAATCATAAAGATAGTAAAGGGGATTTGAATGAAAAAAATAATTCCAAAACTTTTACTCGCATTTTTGTTTTTAACAATTATATCAACAGTTTTTGGAGCCGGCAAGTGTGCGGAACATGAAGAAGGTACTCACGATTGGGTTCCAACAAATTGGAGCGAACCTCTTTCTATAGACTATTATGAGGATTACGTTATAACTTACCAGACCTTTTCTTGGAATGAAACTAATTTGGACAATTTTTTAGACAGGTTTGCACATTACCAGTATGAAATTAGGCGACAAGGAGATGCCAACCGGCATGGTGAAACAAAAGAGGCTTGGGATTACTGGAAACTAACTGAGCCTTTTTTCTGTGAAGGAGTTTATTTTACAAATCTTCCAAACCCTATAGAGGATGTCTGGAGTGAAGAGGCAGATTTATGGTTTTTAGGGTGCTTAAATCTACTTCGTCACATTCCACCCGCAGTTCCAATACCAGATGATGAAGAATTCCAGCTTAAAAGCCTAGCAAGGGAAGAAATTGTGCCAAGCAAAGAATATTATGTAACAGGGAAACTATGGAGAGATTTTGAAGACATAGGCAAAGACATGAATATTTGGTCAGAATCTGAATATTGCAATGTTGCCCCATATTGCGCGGGAAACCTACGAAAAGACGACTTTCATTGGTGTGAGATGACATCTGAGAGAATAAGGGCATGAGGTGGAAAAAAAATGGATCTAAAAGTAGTGGCTTTTTTCGGGCTTGCTTTAGCCGTACTGGTTTCATTAGTGGTTGCAGTCAATGTTACAAATGAAAAGAATTCAAACTTACCCCAAGAGGTTGCTGATAGTCAGCCTTCGGTTAGCGTTTTGAATGAGCAAAACTGGGAAACAATCCAGATAATAAGAACTCCTGACGGCAAAATTTTTATCGCAAGTTTGGCAATGCCGACAAATGAAAGTGAATTAGCAGAATTTAAACAAAAGTCATTAGAACGGGTAAATGCCCTGGAAAATGATGTAGTTAATTACAGGGTTATTGCAACATTTTCAAAAGAACTAAATGAAGAAGAAGTCAGTGAACTTTCAGAAATTGCAGGTATTTACAGGCTTAAATATGTTGCACACCCAGAAGGAACCGGAACAATAGGTTACCCACTTCGCGAAGAAGAAATAGAGTACTTGAACAAGCTAGAACAACAAATTATTTCAAATTTTTCCGATACCGGAACTCTTTGTTCCAGCCAAGCCCTTTCAAAAAAAAGCGAAGCAGCCAAAAAACAATGCACAGAGTATAAAAACTTTAAACTCGTAAAAGGCTTTGTAGCAGGCGATGTTGTAGCAACAAAAGAACAACTATTAACCTTAGCCCAGCACCAGAATATCCTGACCATAGATGTTGGCCCCGTAGAACTATTGCAACAATACCCCAACGCCATAATCAAACCTTCAAAAGACACATGGCACGAATATTCAAAAATAGTGAACACTTAACATTGTCCCAAAAAGGTATTATTCCAAGCCAGCGTGTCTTCATATAAATGGTTTTTAATGACTAACAAAAATGTTTTTCCAACTCTTGCCAATCTCACGCTTTTTTTAAAGCCGGATAAGTGGAAGACTGTAATACTTTTTTTGCTCATTTTTTTGTTTGGATTTAATTACAATCTTTTGTTTGGGGTTAATTACAGTTCCAGTTCAGTTCTGGCTTACCTGATACTTTTACCATTGTTTTTAGCATTGTCTATTAGTACAGCACTAATTAACTCGCTATTTAGAATGCTTTTCAACTTTGATGCTATTTCAGTTTCACTAATTGAAAATAACATTTTTTCAAGTGTTCTAACCATAGTTTATTTTTATATTGTGGCTTGCTTTATTACTTTTTCTTTTGAAAAGACCATAAGAAAATTTGGCGCAAAAAAAGTTTTAGTTCCAGCAATATTCCTATTTTTAGCTTTACTCTTAGCAAGCGGCAAGCTAACAGGATGGTTTTTGGTTTTCACACAACCATCTATTGGAAACTTAAGTCTAAGCGCGTTTTTTGTTTACATTCTAACAGCTATTGTTTTGATTTTTGTATGGGTTATAATAGAAGCCTCACAATTGTCAACTTTTAAAAAAAATCTTTCAGCGGTCTTGCTTTTTTTATTTCTCTTA
>JAUSEO010000025.1 GCA_030651515.1 archaeon
ATGGGGAGCATTCTTTTGAAAAGAATGGCTTTACAAAACAAAAATCGTTTTCCCTGCTGGTGCGCGCGTTCCAAACCCCAAAATCCTCAAAGATACATGGAAAGTCCCAAGAAACGATTATAAAGCAACCGTTACGACACCTGGAGAAAGGGCGGTGAAGGGGATTTTGACCTCATTTTCGCTTGAAATCGAGAGGCATATCCCATGCGTTCTCGCGCAGGGCAGAAGAAACGTGCTCTAATGACTGGTGGCCTCGGCGTTTTCCCCCAATGGGAACGTCATCTTCCCTGAAATACCATTTTCCTAGAACGAGGAGGATTCCAATCACACTAATTCCCATGACCCAGACGGCAAGGGAACCCGAATTCAGGAGGGATATCCCGCTTCCGATGAAAACCCCCATTAAAATGTATATCCCGGGGTGCAGGGGATTTTTTTCAGCGCGAAAAGCCATATAGGGCTACATATACAATTCCCCTTTTTAGGGTTTTTTGTTTGGAAAATAGGCATTCGAGGAGTTTTCACATGATTTACTTGGGAATAACCATTTTACAATCCATCCCTTCCGTGGGAGGATTTACATGGGAGCAAGTTACCGTTGTAGTGGGAATTGTAGTGGCGGTACGCATAGCGGAATATGCATGGGTTCACTGGGTTTCTCCCACTCCGCAGAAAAACAATACCCCCATTCCTAAAAATGAGAATGGAGTCCCCTCTACAGTTATTTCACCCACGCCTTATCCCCCCATTCAAAGTGAAATCATTACTGAAAATAAAGTAGTGGAAAAACCAATGGAAAATAGTGCTCGCGTGGTAGTAGCACAAGTATTTGCTCCTCCTGCGAAGAATAGTTCAGCGACAAAAAAAATTTCAATAAAAAAGAAAGTGAAAAAACGCACCGTTTCGGCACAAAGTACAAACCCAAAACCATTGCCGAAAGAAAAACGGGTTGAGGAAAAAATGAAGATAAAAAAAGAAGCAGAACCGAAGCCAAAAGCAGTAGAAATGAAACCAATTCCGGTTGAAGTGAAAAAAGAAACGGTGCAAACACCAAGTCAAAAAGTTGAAATAAAACCAGCGAAAAAAATGATTATGCCAAAAAAAATAGCACTGGCTCCAATCGCAATAACTCCCGTGGAAAAAAAACAGATTGAAAAAAAAGTTCCAGCGCAAAGCGCGGTAAAAGTAATTCAAAAAAAATCAGTCC
>JAUSEO010000043.1 GCA_030651515.1 archaeon
CTACAACCGATGAAATCGTGCTGAATGAAGAGGAGAATGAGTGCAGGCAAAAAATGGACTGTACCGGCTGTACGCAGGCACTTGAGTGCCTTTCAGTGTGGGAAGCAAAACTTCCTGGAGCAGTCCTTGAAGTTGGGGCAAAGGAATTCGCGCTAAGGGTTTTTGAGCCAACCAATGGAACTTGCGGGTGAAAAAAAGTTATTTGATTAAAATTTTTTCAACCAGCTTCACGTTCTTGACTTCCAAGTGCCCACAGAAATCATCCTCGACAATTTTTTGTGTTTCCCCAAAGGCAATGCGTTTTGAAAAAATCGGGCCATCGCACACGAATGTGTCGGCGTAGCCGCCTTCAAAACCAATGTGAAAACCAAACTTTTTCGAATCTACTTCAAGCTGTGGAAAGTTTTCTTTTGTCACAGTCTTTCCAAGCCAGTTCAAAAGGCCGGCTGACGCAACTTGCGTGATTACGATTTCGTAACCTTTGTCAAGCATTTCGCGGAAAAGCTCTCCGTGGTCTTCTCCACCGTGGGATGGGAAAACCTGTATTCCAAGAGGCGCGAGGGCTTCCTTGACGCTGCGAATCTGGGTTTCCTGCAAACCCACGCCGCCAAAGACAACAGCATCAACCGGGTTTTTTGCGACAACGTTCTTGACTATTTCTGCCTCTTTGACAGGGTCTGCAACGTCACAAGAAACAAGGATGTGCTTTAACCCAAGCTGGGCTGCTAAGTGAGTCGTGTGTTCTACTGTCGCATAGTGAAAAAGGTAACAGTCCTTCCTGGAAGGCTTTACGGACAAGAGATATGCTATTTCGTGGCCTTTTGAAAGGGCCCAGTCTATGGCAAAAGTGCTGTCCTTGCCACCCGAAAACATTACCGCCAAGCGCATAGATTACATAATTTTCCAGGCATAGCCTTAAATACGTTTTTTAACCTCCAAAATGGAACTCATGCGTTTAATCCGGCAATTAATTTGGCGTCGAATTTTCTCCTGGTTTCCCCGCCATAGATGGAGTAATACTTGAACACCCTGTCTGGTGCCCCGTGGACAGAAATGTAGTTGGCGCCTGCCGAAAACGCTTCTTTAAAACGGCCTTTGAGGGAAGATGATGCCAAAATCAGTGGTGCGTCTGTCACTAGCCGGGATAAGGCGATGCAGTTGAGGGTCGTGTCAATGTCACCCGTTTTTTCGTTCTCGTAAGCGCTTCCCTTGGTGGGGCAAAAAACCGAGGACTCTACTTGGTATAAGTCAAGTTTCTTCATCAACAGCAAGTCATTGGCTATGTCTGAAAGAACCTGGTTTGGCAGCCCCACAATGTTCCCTGAACCAATCCGAAACCCTATTTCCCGCAATTTTTGTATGTGAAAAAGCCGCTGGCTTAACTTTGCTTCCGGCCTTATTATTCGGAATTGTTTTGGGTTGGAAGTCTCGAATTTCAACAGATAATTGGCTGCCCCGCTTTTGAACATTTGTTTATACTCTTCTTCGTTCCTGTGCCCAATTCCAATGGTTATATTGCCACAGTATTTTTTTGCATGCATTATGATGGCGCAGATTTCGCCAATCGTGTAAGCGGAGCTTTCCCCGCAAGAAAGCTGTATCAGGCCTGTTTTGCCATCATAGTTTTCGTCAATTATTTTTTTGATTTCTTCCACGTTTAGTTTATAGCGTGGCAAACTCTTGTTGCCCCTTGTTATCCCGCAAAACAGGCATGTATTCTTGCAGATGTTGGATGCCTCTATGCATAGCCTCACAAAAATTTTTTTGCCAGACAACAGCTCTTTTTTATGCCTGGCTAAAGTGAACAGTTTTTGCTGTGAAGCGCCCCTCGTTTTGAGCAATTGGATTAACTCGTTTCGAGTGACGCGCTTATTTTCCCCAAGTTTTGTGAACGCGGTTTCTACGCTCATTTCAATCTCCAAGTATTTGGATGAATACCTTGCGGTCTCTTCCGCCATCCAGTTCTACAAGGAACAAGGTGTTCCACGTGCCATAAACGAGTTTTCCTTCGTTTATTATCATGGTTTCCGACTGGTTCATCAAAGCTGCTATGAGGTGCGAGGGAGTGTTGGGTTTTTTGTCCGGCGCAGTAGAATCATGGATATACCCTGCTCCAACGGGGGCTAGTTTGCTGAAGAAAACGGGATAGTCTTTCAAAATGCCTGCTTCTTTTTCCATGATTTTTACACACGCAGTAGCGTGCGGGGAATACACAACCACTATGCCATTTTTGATTTTGCTGTCTTTTATTTTTTCTTCCACTTTTTTTGTCATGTCCACAAATTCTATTTTCTGTGTTGTTTTTATCTGCAATTCATAGAATTTTGTGCCCATTTTTTTCACTCCTTGGGAAGCGCGTCTACGCGTACTTCAGCAGCATCTGTTTTATTTTTTTAGTCATTTCCAGTGCTTCGCCATAAGGCCTTTGCCACATGTTCCTGCCATAAACAAGGCCGGTTACGCCTGCTTTTAGGCAAAATTCTGTTTTTCCAACCAAGTCTTTGTCTGAAACTTTCCCGCCACCGCTAACTATTACGAATGTTTTGCCTGCTGACTCCACTACTCTTTTCATTCGTGCTTCATCGCTTGCATTCTCCAGTTCTATGTATGGCTTGGTTTCCTCATTCTTTTCTAGAAACGCTTTGTATTTTTCCAGTTTTTCTCCTGAAAGCTTTTTTGGGATGTTGAGCTTGATTATGTCTGCCCCCACTTCCATTGCTACCCTGGCGGCATAGTCAACGGAGTACAGGGAATCCCTGTCGCCTTTTTCCTGGACAGCTTTCCCCCTCGGATAACTCCAAACAACTAACGGCAAATCGTTTTCAATGCATTCTTTTCTCACCTGGCATAACTGCGCCAAGTCCCTGCCCTGTGCAGGAGAACCAATGTACAAAGTGTATCCCACTGCAGTGGCTCCAAGCCGCACTGCATCTGCTACTGTTGAGGTCAGGGGGGAAAATGCTTCATCATCACTTGGAATTGCTGTTTTCCCGTTCACCTTGAGAATGAGGGGCATTTTGTTTTTGTAGTCGGGCCAGTATTTTTCCGCCAGGCCAATGTGGCATGCTATTGCAGAGTAGCCCCCTTCAATTGCAAGCCTGAACTGGAATTCGGGGTTTTTTGCTTTTGGGTTTGCAAAGAAGTCCATTGGCCCGTGCTCCAGGCCCTGGTCAATCGGAAGAAAAAGCAATTTCCCGTTTCCGGGACCGTGATTGTAAAGCAGCTCCTCCATTCTTTTCTTTTTTTCTGCCGAGAATTTGAAGTCATTCAGAACGGTTTTTTTGAATTCAAAGTCCATTGAACAAAACCCCCCCTGATACTACCTGTAGTGCTTTCATGATTTAAAACCTGTTGCCCGAACATACAGCGCCGCAAGAAAGCAAACAGCGCAACTCATTTTTCCCCTGAAACAATCGACCACAATTTCTGGTACGGGCCAAAGTCTGGTGCTGTTATGTGCCCGGCCATTTTTTCCATTATTGGTTTGACGCCAAGCGATTCTGCAAGAAAAAGGCTTTCTTTCACGGAAATAAACGGGTCGTTGTCGGAAAAAACCACTACAAATTTCTTGGCGCTTTTCCTTATTTTCACCCAGTCAAATGGGGCTGAAACAAAACCGTCGATTTCCGTGATTCCAAGCGGGTGGGCAAAGCCCGAAACCAAAACAACAAGACCGATGCTTACACCGCTTGGAAGTTTTTCAAGATAACGCAGGATGGTTGGGCACCCAAGGCTATGCCCGACTAAAACAGCATGTTCACCAGGAGACGCAACATTTTCTTCAAGTTTTGCAAGCCATTCCGAAAGAACAGGAGAATCGTAATTTGGCATCAAGGGAAAAAAAACATTCATTTTCCTGCCTTCAACGGCTTTTTGCTCCAGCCACTTCTGCCAGTGGAGCGGGTGTGTCCCGCCCCAGCCGTGAACAAGGACAAGAGTTTTTTTATCCAAAAAAAACCACTTTTTAAAAACTGTAAAAATTATTTTATTGTTTCAAAAACTTTTCCGCCAAGGCAATTGTTTTTTTATCACCCAAATATAGGGGCGTGCGGTCAGAAATTTTTTTAGGCTCGACATCCAGAATGGACTGCACGCCGTTTGAACCAGCGCCATTTGCTTCTGCTGCAATGAAGGACAAAGGGTTTGCCTCAAACAAAAGCCTCAGTTTTCCTTCTGGCTTGTTTTTAAGCGCGGGGTAACAGAACACGCCGCCGTAATGAAGCACCTGGTTGAAGTCCGCAGTCAGGCTGCCGGAATAGCGGAGCTTGTAGTTGTTTTTTTCAAGCTCGGAAATAAACTTTGCATGAGCATCCGTCCACTCTGACTTCAGGCCACCGGAGCCATAAATCTCGCCTTGGGGGATAGTGATGCTTTCCTCGCGCAGAACAAACCGCCCGGTTTTTTTGTCCAGTGCAAACTCGTGCACCCCCTTGCCTTTGTATGCATAAACAAGCGTGGTGAGCGGACCGTAGAGGACAAAGCAGGCTGCATCCATCATGCTGCCTTTTTCCAGGACGTCGCCTTCGTTGAACATGCCAACGATTGTCCCAACCGCCAAGTTGGTTTTCACGCAACTCACGCCATCCAGTGGGTCAATGGTTATGCCCCACGAGCCCCGTGCCTTCACTATTTCTACTATTTCGCCCTGTTCCTCGGAAGCCACGTTGCGCACAATGCCGGTCTCTTCAAAGGCATCAATCAACAGCTGGTCTGCCCACTTGTCAAGCTCCAGTTGGTCTTCCCCATAAATGTTTTTTGTGCCGGCAAGCCTTGAGTGGTCCAAAAACCCGCCTGCAATTGCCTTTGACTGCCCTGCCACAGCCAGGACCAGGGTTTTTACGTCAAAGGGAACTGCAACCAGGTGCTCTTCAAGAAACATGAAAAAAATGTGCCTGATTAGTAATTTAAGGGTTTTGGAAAAAGCAATCTAGTGGAGCTGAACAGATTTTGGAAAAACCAGGCAGGGCAACAGCCGCGGAAAAAAAACCCAGCATATTCATGGTCGGCCTGGGTGGAACGATAGCCGCCAAAGAAATCAACTCCAAATGGATATCCGGCCATTACTCGCAAAAAGAATTACTGAAAATGGACCCCAAGATAGAACACACTTTTGACGTCAAGACCTCAAACCTTTTCAGGATTCACTCGGCGGACACCCAGCCGGAACACTGGCTCTCGCTTGCAAACCTTGTCTACTACAACCTGGATGAAGGCTTTGACGGTATAGTCGTCACGCACGGCACCGACACCATGCACTATACGAGCGCGGCGCTGAGTTTTCTGATACAGAATCTCAGCACCCCAATCGTGTTCACGGGTTCACAGATAATCCCTGCAAAAATGGGTTCAGACGCGCCGAAAAACATTTACGACTCCCTAATGGTCGCGTCATACGCAGACCTCGCCGAAGTCGTGATAGTCTTTAACGGCAAGATTTTCAGGGCAAACCGGGCCAAAAAGGTCGCAGCCGCTGACTTTGACGCATACAAGAGCTCAGGAATCGAACCCCTTGGTTTTGTACAGCATGACATCGCGCTAAACGGCAAGCAAGTCAGGAGAAAAAAAAGAAAACCAAAATTATTCTCCAGGCTCGAGACAGACGTTTCAATAGTTGAAGTCCACCCGGGCCTTAACCCAAAGAGCCTTGAAGCTGTCGCCAACTCCGGCCTGAAGGGGATAGTGCTTCGGGGATACGGCCTTGGAAACTACCCTGTCGAGAAAAAGTCCCTCACGCCTGCAATCAACAGCCTGGCCGAAAGGGGCATACCAGTAGTCCTCACGACACAATGCAGGATGGGGTCTGACTGGAAAAACGTTTTCTTCAAGGAAATAGGGACACGATATGACAACGCAAACGTCATTTTAGGCTACGACATGAGGCCCCACACAGCCCTCGTCAAGCTGATGTGGGTACTTGCACAGACAACCAAGCCAACACAGGTAAAAAAAATGATGCAAACAAGCTATGCAGGGGAAATAACCCCAAACATGGAAAAATACAGGCAAAAAAAAAGATAAAAAAAAAGAACTGGTTTTTTTTTGGCAAAAGAAAAAAAAGACAACAGTGCAGGAAAAACACTGCACGTAGAGACAAAAGACCATGAACTCGAAGGAACCGTGGTCAACACCCAAGGAAAGGAAATAACTCTCAAGCTTCCAAGTGGGTACAATGTCCTTGTAAACCAGGATGACATCCTGTCGAAAAAAATTCTCGGGCAAGCAAAAAACAACGGGAAAATAATTGCGAAAAAAATCCCCGAAAAAAACGGGCTCCCGAAAATATGCATCCTGCAGGTCGGAGGAACGATTGCAAGCAGGGTGGATTACAAGACCGGCGCAGTCAAGGTCGACTTTGAACCAAGCGAACTCCTCCACATGTTTCCCGAACTCGGGGAAATCGCGAATTTTGACGCAACAGCCATTGCAAGGGTATTCTCAGAGGACATGCGATTTGCCCACTACAAAAAAATCGCCCTTGCGATAAAAAAACAGGCAGAGTCAAAAAACCCGCCAAAAGGCATAATAGTGGCACACGGCACCGACACCATGCACTATACCAGCGCCGCCCTGGCATTCATGCTTGAAAACCCGCCCTTCCCAGTCATACTGGTCGGGGCACAGAGGTCAACAGACAGGGGAAGCTCGGACACTGCGACAAACCTCATCTCGGCAGCACACTTCATAGCCAAAACAGGTTACAAAGGCGTTGGCATCTGCATGCACGAAACCCCAGATGACACATCCTGCGTCATTCTCCCACCTGCAAAGACACGCAAAATGCATTCCTCGCGCCGCGACTCATTCAGGGCAATAAACGCCACGCCAATTGCACGCGTGAACCCCCAGACAGGAGAAGTCACCATGATTTCAGCCCCGCAAAAAAACCAGGGAGAATTCGCGGTGAAACCAAAAATGGAGGAAAAAATCGGTTTGCTCAAGTCACACCCAAACCTCGACTGGCGCGAAATAGATTTCTACAGGAAAAACAAGTACAAGGGCCTTGTAATCGAGGGAACCGGCATGGGGCATATCCCGATAGGCGTTGAGGACAAGGAGACACAGCCAAACAAAAAAAACCTCGCCGCACTCAAAAAACTCACAAAATCAGGATGCATAGTCGCCATGACCACCCAGTGCATTTTCGGCGAAGTAAGCAGCCACGTTTACAGCACCGGAGTGGAACTCCAGGAAGCCGGCATCGTTTCCGCAAAAGACATGCTCACTGAAACCGCGTTCATAAAACTCTCGTGGCTCCTTGGAAACTACAAGCCAAAAGAAGCACGCGAATTATTCACCCAAAACCTGCGCGGAGAAATAAACGACCGCCACCAAATGAATTACTTTCCGCCAAAGGACCTATGACGCGCCGCGAGCACGGCAAATGGCTCATGAAAATAGTTTCTTTTCAGTCTCTTTCAGTAGTTCGCGCGCTTTCTCAAACAAGTCAAGGCCTTTCCTGGTGACCTTGTAGGTTTTCCTGTTCCCGTCCTTTGAAGCTGAAACGAACCCGCGCGATTGAAGCTTGTAAAGCACAACATATGCTGTCACGTTGCCGGGCTGAAAGCCAAAGCGCCCAAGTATTTCTTTCCTCAACGCGTATGCGTGCATGGGCTTTTTTTTAAGCACGGAAAGAAGGTAAATCCACAACACATCGCGAGAAAGGCGTGATTTTAAACGGTTTAACTCGGGTTCCACAGACATGACAATTCCACAAAAGCTTAAATATTTTACGGCCATAAAATAGTTTGGTTTTTATGAGTGAAATACGCGTTGCAATTGCAGGGGTCGGGAACTGTGCAAGCTCGCTGGTCCAGGGCGTGCAGTACTACAGGGACATAAAAGCAAGCGATGAGCTGGTTCCCGGGCTTATGCACAATTCTTTCGGCGGCTATCTGGCAAGTGACATAAAGTTTGTAGCGGCTTTTGACGTGGACAAACGAAAAATAGGCAAAGACCTCTCGCAGGCAATCTTTGAAAAACCAAACTGCACGCAGGTTTTCTGCAAAAACGTTCCAAGACAAGGCGTGGAAATAAAAAAGGGTCCCGTGCTTGACGGCATTGCAAGCCACATGCAGGACTACCCGGACGACAACACTTTTTTAGTTGACCAAAAGCAAAAACCGGTTGACGTCGCAGAAGAGCTACGCAAAGCAAAAGCGCAAGTCCTCATAAACTATGTGCCTGTCGGAAGCGAAGACGCGGCAAAACACTATGCACAGGCGGCACTTGACACGGGATGTGGTTTTGTAAACTGCATGCCAGTGTTCATTGGCTCCAACCCGGAATGGGCAAAAAAATTCGAGCAAAAACAAATCCCGATAGTAGGTGACGATGTTAAAAGTTTGCTCGGGGCAACAATCCTCCACCGCGTCGTTGCAAAACTTTTTTCAGACCGCGGGGTAAAAATCGAGGGCACTTACCAGTTAAACGTTGGCGGGAACACGGATTTTCTGAACATGAAGGAGCAATCAAGGCTCAAAAGCAAAAAAATCTCCAAAACAGAATCAGTGCAGTCACAGCTCCCGGCTCCCCTGTCAAGTGAAAAAATCCACATCGGGCCAAGCGATTACGTGCCCTGGCTCAAAGACCAAAAAATCGCGTTTATAAGGCTTGAAGGAAAAGGATTTGGAGGCGTCCCAATGAACCTTGAAATGAGGCTAAGCGTCGAAGACTCGCCAAACTCTGCAGGCGTGGTGATTGACGCAGTCAGGGCGGCAAAACTTGCACTGGACCGGCACATTGGCGGGCCACTCATTTCGGCTTCAGCTTACTTCATGAAACACCCACCCCAGCAATTCCCCGACCCCGTGGCACGTCAAATGGTTGAAGAATTCATACGCGGAGAAAGAACAAAATGAGTTTCTTTGACAACTGGCTGATTCTTGGCCTTGCAGCCGCGCTTTTTTACGGTGCCGCGGCAGTCATGTCAAAAGTCGTTATCGGGGACAAGTTCCTTGCAATCAACCCAAAAGCCGCAGCACTCCTCATGTTTTTGGGAAGTGCAATCGTTATCGCAATTTTTTTCTTTTCTGCCCCGACAAAAATCCCGACACAGCCAGTGCTGATTGGCGCGGGCCTGCTTTACGGCATTCTGCTTACAATCGGAAACGTCTTGGTCTACATTGCGCTTGAAAAGCACGCGAACATTGCACAACTCGCCCCAATCTACAACGTGAACACTCTCATTGCAGTGGTGCTTGGCATAGTTTTGCTTGCGGAAATCCCAAACCAGGCACAGGCAGTGAAAATCTTTATCGGAGCACTGCTCATAATGATTGGCTCAGTCCTTGTAACCGGGTGAAAAAAAAGTGCTGAACGAACACCGCGAAAAATTCAAAAGCATTTCAATCAAGGTTGGAGTGCTTTTCTCCAAAATACCTCTTTCGCCAAACCAGTGGACACTCTTCAGCATTGTGCCTGCAATCATCGCCTCGTGGCTCATTGCGCAAAACCAGTTCCTTTACGCAGCCATTTTTTTCGCAGCAGCCTCATTCCTGGATTTTGTGGATGGAAGCGTTGCACGCGTCACGGGCCGCGTGACAAAATTCGGGGCCTACCTTGATACAGTCCTTGACAGGTACGTCGAGTTCCTCGCAATTGTTGGATTATTCTATGCAGGCCTTCCAACAGTTTTTTTGCCTGCAAAAGAATGGCTTTTGCTATACCTTTTCGGCTCAATGATGACGACTTACGCAAAGGCTGCGGCAAAAGAAAAAGAAATCACTCAGACAGAAATAAAGGGCGGTTTCTTTGAAAGGGCGGAACGCCTCATAATCCTGTTTATAGGCCTGTTGCTTGCCTTTGCACAGGGCACCGTGTTTTTGGCCATGGCAGTCATTTTGCTTGCAGCAATAACCAATCTAAGCGCCCTGCAAAGGATATTCATCGTCGCTAAGCTTGCCTCAAAAAGTTAAAAAAGTCTTCACAGCAAACCTAATTAAAGCGAGGGGAAAAAAATTTGGTGAAATGGTGGACTACAAAAAAATCGGTTTGAAGGCAGGCCTTGAAGTCCACCAGCAGCTTGACACGGGCAAACTGTTCTGCAGGTGCAAAACAATACTCCGCGATGACGCACCTGGCCTTGTGACCAAGCGGTTCATGCGTGTCACCACTTCCGAGCTTGGGGAAATGGACCAGGCAGCACTTGAAGAATTCAAAAAAAAGCACGCTTTTTTCTACGAATCATTTTTCGACACCACTTGCGAGGTGGAACTTGACGAGGCCCCCCCAAAAAGCATTGACAAAAACGCGCTTGAAACAGTGCTCGAAATAGCCCTTCTCACAAACTCGCGCGTTTTTGAAAAAATACCTGTCATGAGAAAAATAGTCATAGACGGTTCAAACACTTCAGGCTTCCAGCGGACCGCGCTTGTCGCAGTGAACGGAAAAATAAAGGCAGGGGAAAAAACAGTCGGAGTGCAGACAATCGCAATAGAAGAGGACTCGGCGCGCCCATCAGAAAAAAAGGACGGCGCAGTGACTTACAGGCTTGACAGGCTTGGCACGCCCCTCATAGAGCTTGCAACCGCACCAGAGCTTTTCACGCCCCTGGAAGTGAAAAACGCTGCACTTGAAATAGGAAAAATTTTCAGGTTAACCGGAAAAACCAAGCGCGGCCTTGGGACAATCAGGCAGGACATAAACGTTTCCATCACAGGCGGGCAGAGAATTGAAATCAAGGGCGTGCAGGACCTGCAGAACATCGACAAATACGTTGAACATGAAGCAAACAGGCAGGCCATACTCCTTGAAATAAAAGCGGAGCTTGAAAAACGCGGGTGCACAACACAGAAAATACTTGAAAACAAAATGGCTCCACTTGGAATGCTTGAAAACCCGAAGGACTTCCTCAAAGGAAAAAAAATCAGCGGAATACGCCTGCCGTTTTTTGCAGGCTTGGTTGGAAAAGAAATCCAGCCACTGCGCAGGCTTGGAACGGAGTTTGCAGACCATGTTCGGAAAAAAACAGCCGCAAAAGGGATAATGCACTCAGACGAAAACCTTGAACAGGCCTATGGAATCACAGAGAAAGAAAAACAGGCCTTTGCACATTCACTTGGCGTGGCTGAAAAAGATGCGTTTGTTCTCGTGGCAGAAAACGATGCACAAAAAGCAAAGGAAATACTTGAAGAAGCCGTTCTTTTTCGCGCTGCACAATGCCTGGAAGGGGTGCCAAAAGAAACCAGGGAAGCACTTGACGACGGAAACAGTTCCTACCTGCGCCCCATTCCAGGTGCTGCCAGGATGTACCCGGAAACAGACCTCGAGCCAATAAACGTGAAAAAAGAGACCATTGAAAAAATAAAAAAGAACCTGCCGCTTTCAGAAGAGGACAGGGAAAAACTTTACACTGCGTGGGGCTTGAGCAGAAAACTCGTTGAACAAATGAAGCTGAACAACTACGCGCCTTTCTTTGAAGAGCTCGTGAAAAATGGCTTCAATGCGACAAAAACAGCCGTGTTTTTGCTTGAAACACTCGTGGAAGCAAAAAGACTTGGAGCAAAAACAGACAGCCTCTCACGGGAACAGTTAAGGCAGTTCATGGAAAAAACCAGGACAGGGGAAATAAAACCCGAAGTGGAAACCGAGTTGCTCAAAGAGTTCTCAGAAAACCCGCAAAAAAGCATTGGAGAAACAATTTCAGGAAAAAAAATAGAGCACGCAAGTGACGCAGAAGTCCTTGAAACCGTGAAGAGGGTCTTTGAAAAAAACCGCCAGCTTGTGGAGGCAAAAGGGCAGGCAGCCTTTTCCGCCCTCATGGGAGACGCAATGCAGGAATTAAAGGGGCATGCAAGTGGAAAACAGGTAAGCGACGCACTCAAAAAAATCCTTGAGGAAAACAAAAAATGATTAAAGTCACGAAAAAAATGGTTCTAAAAGCACTCAAAAACAGGAGGCCTGATTCACACAAAGGGGAAAACGGGCGTGTGCTTGTAGTCGGCGGGTCTGAAGAATACGCAGGCGCCCCATTGATCGCGGCTTTGGCTGCAAAAGCCGTGCTCCGCACAGGCACAGACCAGTCAGTTCTTTTTGCCCCTGAAAAAGTGGCTTGGAGTGCAAACGCTTACTCACCTGATTTGATAACCTATAAGACAAAAGGAAAGTTCCTTGCAAAAAAACACGCGCAACAAGTAATCAAAATGGCAAAAAATTTTGACTGCATCTGCATTGGGAACGGGATTGGCTTGCGCAAAGAGACAAGGGAATTCGTGAAAAAAGCCGTGAACAGCACAAGCATTCCAAAAATCGTTGACGCTGACGCAATCAAGGCACTTGCAGGGCACAGATTCAAAAACGACACAATCATTACCCCGCACTTGAAGGAACTTGAAATTTTTGCACAAAAAAGAGTTCAACGCACAGGAGAGGAAGTCAAAAAAATCGCGCAAAAACACAACTGCATAGTTTTACTCAAAGGCAAAACCGACATTATCTCTGACGGACAAAAAACGTTCTATAACACGACTGGAAATGCAGGAATGACTGTAGGCGGAACTGGTGACTGCCTTGCGGGAATCTGTGCAGCCCTGGTTTCACACAAAAACAGCTTGCTTGAATCAGCGTGCGCAGGGGCATACATCAATGGCCTTGTGGGAGACAGGCTTTTAAAGAAAAAAGGCTTTGGGTTTACAGCAACGGACATCGTCGAAGAAATACCTTACACCGTAAAAAGCATGAAGGGAATGAAATGAGCCACAAAAAACCACTGACAGTCAAAAAACCTTGGGGAAAATTCACCCAGTACACGCACAACGAAAAAACAACCGTGAAAATAATCGAGGTCAAAAATGGGGAGTCGCTCAGCCTCCAGTCGCACGAAAAACGGGATGAACTCTGGGTGGCACTTGACGATGGCCTGATTGTTGAAATCAGCGGGAAAAAAACAAGGGCAAAAAAAGGAGAACAATTTTTCATTCCACGCAAAACCAAGCACAGGCTAAGCGCAACAAAAAACGCGCGCATCCTCGAAATCGCTTTCGGAGAATTCGACGAAAAAGACATCACCCGATACGAGGACAAGTACGGGCGAACAGGAACAAACAAAACCTGAAAAAAATAAGTCAAATCATTTTCCGCGCGCCTGACTTTAAACGGCGCAGGCATTTTTTGTGGAACCATTGTCCCAAGGCTTTTTTGTCCGCACCAGGCTGGCTGCAGAAAGTGCATTGTTCGGCTGAGTCCATGAATGTCATTTAGAATATGTGCATGGGCAATTAAAAAATTTATGTCCAAGAATTTGTGCTTAATTTGCCTTTACGACAACGTTTTTATTAAGATAAAAAAATATTCTTCAGACCCAAATGCCTTCAGCAGTCCTTCCACTGACAACAATCGGGGTAATCCTGGTGTTTTCAATTGTTTTAAGCATTTTTTTCAAACGCATTGGCCAAAACCCAGTGCTTGGATTCATACTTTCAGGGTTTCTTTTGGGGCCGTTCGTGTTTGGATTCCTAAGCCCACAAGACGAGCTGGTGAAAGCCTTTGCAGAGCTTGGCTTATTCGTCCTCCTTTTTTACCTCGGAATAGAGCTTTCGTTCAAGGACTTCATGAAAGCCGGGGTGCCAACAGTAATCCTTGCGCTCTGTGACATGGCTGCCTTGGCGGCAATTGGTTTTATTTCCTCGACTTTGCTTGGATTCTCTTTCCTGTTTTCCGCAGGAGTCGGGCTCATGCTTTTATCCACAAGCTCCGCAGTAGTCGGGAAATTCATTATTGACCGCGGAATGTCAAAACAAAAACCAGCACAACTTGCCCTTGCAATACTCATACTCCAGGATTTTTTGGGGATAATGCTCTTGGTTTTCATTTCAAGCCTTTCAGGCTCCGGCTCCGCATTAAGCCTCTCCCTCACTGCAGGCGTGTTTGCAATGGTTGCATTTTACGCGGTCCACCGGGTCTCGGGGTTTGTAGAAAGATTCTTTGAAAAGCACCGCTTAAGTGAAGCGGAACTCTCAATCTATGGCCTCGGGATAGGCCTCGTGGTTGCGGCAGTTGGAGGGTTTCTTGGCCTGGCCCCGGCACTTGGCGCATATTTTGCAGGCTTTGCGCTCTCTGAACTAAAAGCGGGGGAAAAAGTAAAACTACAAATCGGGTTTCTGCGCGACTTTTTCCTTTTGTTTTTTTTCGTTTCATTCGGCACAAGCCTGTTTTTTGACACGGCAATAAACCAAGCCATAATCCCGCCACTTGGACAACTGTTGTTTTTAGGCATTCTTGCACTCCTGCTTTCCATTGCAACAATCATTGCACACGCAGCCATCTTCACTTTTTTGGGGCCCGCCTTTGGAATCACAAACCGCGAGTCAAGCGAAGTCGCAATTTTCCTAACCCCCCTTGGGGAATTCGTAATAATAATTGCATTGTCAATACTCCCACTCCTCGCACCTGCAGAAGCATTGATGCTTGCCCCGATAGCTTTTCTGTTGATTGTCTTTACTCTCCTCTTGTTCCAACCACTTCACAATTTGCTTGACCTTCACGACAAACTCACTGCAAAGCTGCCAGCACTTGCCCAGAGGCCGCAAAACGAGTCACCAGTGAATGAATACACTCCCCTTGCACGCCAAGCACTCCACGACATAGGAGTAAACCTGATTCTCTTTGTGTGCCTTGTCTGGATAACTATTCTACTTTATGAGAACATTCCCGCCATTGGCATTCCAGTGCCATTTGGGCGCGCAATCAACGCCACCATCCTCCTTGCGTTCTTTGCAGTCCCCCCGCTTGTAAAAGTCTTTCGGTCCGCTGGAAAACTCTGGGCATACTCCCGCGAAAACCATTCCCCGCATGAACAAAAGTTTGCGTCAAAAAACCAAGCCGTTTAAAACATATCTGACAAAAAACAAGGTATATGGTCATCTGCCTGATTGCACTTCCAATCCTTTTGGTTCTAAGCATTTTTTCCGCAAAGTACAGAAGCCTTGCAAACGAATCCATTAAATGCGCGGTGAACAAAATTACATTCCGGCCATGCGACAGGACGCTTGAACAAAAACTAAAAAAAATTGTGTTTGGGACCATCCTCAAGTACAATGAAAAAGCCGCTTTTTCTGTGATGAAAAACTTTGAAGCACTCTCAGTCCTCTTTGGCGTGCTCATGGTGCTCAGCGTGATTGGAACTGGAATCGGGTTGTACAATTTTTACGCTTACGGGAACTGCAATGGCCCGGCAACAAACGCGTTCTGCATTTTCAACCCCGAAACATATTCTTCCGGCATAGAAATTTTCGGTTTCCGCTTTTTTGAAACTGTGCACACACCAGAAGAAGTCAAGCCAATCAACCTGGGCGACGTTCCATCACTTGGCGACCAGAACGCGCCAATACAGATAATCGAGGTCGGGTGCTTTACCTGCCCGTACACAAAAGCAGCAGAGCCACTCGTCAAAGAACTTCTCGAAAAACATGGCGGCAGAATCAATTTTTCCTTCAAGTATTTCCCGCTTCCAAACCACGCGTACAGTTTTGAAGCCGCTGCAAGCGCTGAGTGCGCACGCGAACAAGGCAAGTTCTGGGAGTACAAGGAAAAACTTTTCGAGCACCAGGCTGAGTGCACGCAAAGCCCAAGCAAAGAAGAGCTTTACACGAATTTTTTCCTGATTGCAAACTCGCTTGGCCTTGGCAAGGAGCAATTCCGCCAATGCGTTGAAACCGGAAAATACAATGCAGTCGTTGAAGCACACAAACGGGACGCCGTCAGTGCAGGCATTTACGGCACCCCCACATTCTACGTCAACGGCACTGTGCTTGTCGCACCGAAAACACTTGAAGAATTCGAAAGCGCTTTCAAGTGACAAAAAAAATAGCCCCGCAGAGATTCGAACTCTGGTCTCAGGGTTTCTTCCAAAGGTCCTGCCTTGGCGAACCAAAACGCAAGCGTTTGGCCAAAGCCCTGCATCCTTGGCCACTAGACTACGGGGCTGATTAGCATATTTTCTGTGAAAGTTTTCTTAAAAAGGTTGCCATCATCTTGCCATGGAACCAATGAAAAACTACACCAGCATTATAGCCTCCTCGAGTAGGTGAAACCTACAAACACCCAGGAACAACAATCTTAAATTAAAAGGCAAAGCCAGGATAAAAACTAGAAAAGGGCGTAAACAAACGGTGACAGGACAGACGACTGGCCAAAAACAATGAGGACTGCAACCAGCACCAGCATTAGTATTATTGGAGCAAGCCACCACGCCCTTTTTTTCCACAGGAACCGAAACATGTCTTTTGCAATTGTCAAAAAATCCATGAAAAAAACCTTGCCTGATAGTAATGTATTTTTCCAAAAACCTTAAAAACTTAGGAGAAACCAAAAAATTGGTTAAATACCTTTAAAAACAGTTTAAAACCCAATCTTTAAAATAATGGGTGACTTGTTTTGGATGCAGCAAAATCGCTTGGCTTTTTATCAGGCCTCTCACTTCTTTTTTTAGTGCTTGGCTCGCTTTGGGCACATGCAGCCCCAATAACTCTTCCATTTATTGCAGGGCTTTTTTTATCCAACCTTTTGCTTGGGGTCTTGCTCCCAAAAGTTTTTCCAAAAAACCCGTTTTTTTCAGGGTTCCATAACGGGATTCAAGAGTTTGGAAAAAAAGCAAACTTTGCCGTAGTCAGTGCAGCATTAGTTGCTGTTTACTTGCTTGGGGTTGGAGTGACGTGGGGTTTTTCAAAAATAACAGGGAAAAACTTTCTTAGAATGAAGGCAACTGGAAAAAGCAGCTGGGTTGATGTTTCCCAAAAAAAACGGAATTTTGAGGAAATGTTTTGACAAAAAAAAGGTGTTTGATTGGACGTTCTTGGAATCTCAGCCTATTACCATGACTCTTCTGCATGCCTCTTAAGGGACGGAAAAATAATCGCCGCTGCACAGGAAGAAAGATTTTCAAGAAAAAAACACGACCTGGGCTTCCCGGTCAACGCCATGAATTATTGTCTTGAAGAAGCCAAAACAGCAGCAAAAGAACTTGACGCAGTTGCTTTTTACGAAAAACCTTACCTTAAGTTTGAACGGCTTTTAATGCAGTTCATTGACACTTTCCCGCGTTCAATGGGAGTGTTCGTGGAATCGATTCCAAGCTGGCTTTCAGAAAAACTCCTCGTTCCAAAAAACATCAAGGATTTGGGATACAACGGAAAAGTCTATTACCTGGAGCACCACTTGAGCCACGCTGCCTCAGCATTCCTGTGCTCACCCTACAAAAAAGCCGCTATACTCACAGTTGACGGAGTGGGAGAGTATGCCACAACGACTTTTTCATCAGGCAATGACCGGGAAATAAAATTATTCAAGGAAATCCATTTCCCCCACTCGCTTGGCCTGCTTTACAGCACGATTACTGCATACCTTGGCTTTACTGTCAACAATTCAGAGTACAAAGTCATGGGGCTTGCCCCCTGTGGAAAACCGGTTTACATGGATGAATTTGACAAACTCATCAAAAATTTTGATGACGGGAGCTTTGAACTTGACATGAGTCACTTTGCTTACACGCACGAAAAAAAAATGCCCTCAAAAAAACTAGAACAGCTTTTCGGGGAAAAAACGCGGGAAAAAGAAAGCCAGATAACACAGTTCCACAAGGATGTAGCCGCGTCACTGCAGGCAAAAACAGAAGAAGTACTTTTCCACCTTTTGGAAAACCTCTACAAAGAAACAAAGCTTGAAAACCTCTGCATGGCAGGCGGAGTGGCATTAAACAGCGTGGCAAACGGAAAAATTCTTTCAAAGACACCATTCAAAAGGATATTCATCCAGCCTGCTGCAGGAGACGCGGGAACTTCAATGGGGGCGGCATTATTTGTTTACAATTCTTTGATGAAAAAACGCAGAGAATTTGTTTTAACTTCTGCTTTCCTTGGCCCGTCTTTTTCAGACCAAAAAGTCAAAGAATACCTTGACAAAAACGCCATAAAATATTCCAGGTTCCGCTCGCAGGCAGAAATAGCGAAAAAAACCGCAGAGCTTGTGCACAACAATTCAGTCATCGGGTGGTTTGAAGGCAGAATGGAGTGGGGGCCACGCGCGCTTGGGGCAAGAAGCATTCTTTCAAACCCCACAAACCCAAAAATGCAGGACATCCTGAACCTCAAAGTAAAACACCGCGAAAAATTCAGGCCATTTGCACCGGTTGTCTTGTTTGAAGAAGCACACAAGTGGTTTGAATGCGATGACCCGATTCCTGAAGCCGCGGACTACATGCTCATGGTTTACCCGGTCAGAAAAGAAAAAAGAAAAATCATTCCCGCCGTGACACACGTGGACGGAAGCGGAAGGCTACAGGTAATCAGAAAAGAACAGCACGCACTTTACTACCAGGCAGTAAAAGAATTCCAAAAGCTGTCCGGAGTGCCGATAATGATAAACACTTCTTTTAACATACGCGGAGAACCAATAGTCTGCACTCCGCACGACGCTTACAGGTGCATGATGGGCACAGGCATTGATTGCCTTGTAATTGAAAACTACCTGGTAAAAAGAAGCGACAACCAAAAAGACATGTGGGACAGCGAAAAAAACGCAACAGATTAGAAAAAAAATAATCAGGTTTTTGGAATTTTTTTCCCGTGCGGGCAGGTTTTGGGATAGCCCAAGACGCGCGCAAGGGATTTTGCAACCTCGTCAGTCATAACGTGCTCAAAGCGGCAGGGGTCCGTCGAGTTATAGTCAATTTTTAGCACGTCCCGAAACCAGACTTCTGCCAAGCGCAGGTTTCGCACAATTTTTACAGCTATTTCACGGCCGGTAGGCATGAGAGAAACACCGCTCCTGCCATCATACTTAAGAAGGCTTTTTTTCTCAAGCTTTCGGAACATGCCCACAACAGACGGCAAAGAAACAGAAAGCATGCGTGCAACGGCAGCAGCGTGAATCGGGTTTTTACCATCTTCCTCCACAAGCCACACGGCCTTTAGGTACATCTCCTCGTTTTCAGAGCTTTTCTCCAAAAGAACACTGCACTTTTCTTGTTTAGCCATAGGCAATAAAATAAACCACATAAAGAAAGTATATAAGCAATTCTACGCGTGAAGCCTGGTTCACGCATGGGTTTTTAAATATTCTGCACCAAACCAACTTAGGTAAGCCTAATAAAAATCAGGGTTGCCTAAAAATGTTTTGGGGGAAAAAAGTGAACAAGCATTTTGAAACCAGGACACGCCTTTTGCACTTGACTGCTCTTTTACTTTTAACACTTATTTTCATTCCAGGATTGGCGTTTGCAAAAGAGGAAACAACCGAAACTGATTCTTCTGCTTTCTTGCAGTCCCTGACGATAATCCTTCGCGAAGGCGTCGAAGCAATACTTATAATCGGCGCGATTGTTGCAACTCTTTTTGTTTCAAACAACACTGACAAAATCAAAACGATTTACATCGGCGCGGCCTTGGCGATAATCGCTTCCCTTGCAACAGCTTTTTTCATCGACCAAATTTTTGTCTGGGGGGATTCGCAAAAAGGATTCCTCGAAGGCATGACTTTGCTCACCGCAGCAGCAGTCTTATTGTTTGTAACCAACTGGCTGTTGTCAAAAGCAGAGGCCACAAAGTGGAAAAGCTACATCAAGGGAAAAGTCGAAAAAGCCGTTTCACAGGAAAGCCCCATCGCATTGGCAGCAGTCGCGTTCCTTGCAGTTTACAGGGAAGGATTCGAAACCGTACTCTTTTACAAAGCACTTTTCCTCCAGACAGGAAACACCCCGGAAATATTGACGGGCATTTTACTTGGCTCAGCCATACTATTAGGCGTGTTTTTTGTCGCAATAAGAATTGGGATGAGGCTGCCGGTCAAAACTTTTTTCCTCTCCACAAGCGTGCTGTTGTTCTTTTTTGCATTCACTTTTGTGGGAAGCGGCATACATGAACTCCAGGAAGCCGGAACGCTTCCAGAAACCAGTTTTGCATTTATCCCAAAAGTAAAAGATTTAGGGCTCTACCCAACGATTGAAACCATTCTTGGCCAACTCATTGTCATCGGGTTTGGGGCATTCATGGCTTACATCCACGTTTTCCGGCACCGCGACTTTGACAAGCAGTTAGCCAGGCAAGCAGTTTAAGAAAAAATAAATGGGCCCGCTCAGATTTGAACTGAGGACCTTTCGATTGCCGTTTTCCACATTATCAGTCGAATGCTCAAAACCAGGCTAAGCTACGGGCCCAAAAAAACTCGCACAAAAGCCATATTGCCGGCTTTTGCCTGCAAAGAAATTTTTTGCCTCAAAGCCTTTAAAAAAGAAGCCCTCCCGTTAGTTTTTTAAAACAAAAAAGCATATTTATAGCAATGAAAAAGCAAGCATTTTTCCTGTTCCTGGCAATTTACCTGTCCATCAACGCAAGCGCGGAACTTGACTGTCGGATCTTTGACATTTTCACAAGCTCATGCGATGACCAATTCCCAAACTCTTTGCTTGTTCTCCGCATGCATGACGCCTCAAACACCCATGCCCAACTGCCAGACTACAGTGGCAATGACCCAAAGTATGACATTGGCGTGTGCTGCAGGGCAACCAAAGCCACGCTTATAGAGGACACGGACAACCTTGGCGTGCTGGACTACGCCTGTAGTGGCCAGCCTGAATCGACATACACTGCTTTATCCGACGAGTCAAACGCGCACGCAGAATTCCCAATTGACCCAATTGACAATACTTTTAAGTGGGGCGAACCAGGGGAAAATTATGACAACACCATGTGCATGAACGCCACAAGCGAAATCCGTTGCGAAGCACAGGCAGCAGAAATCAATGAGCCGCCACCCGGCTTTAACAGTATGAGTGAATGCGTTTTTGGTCTTTCATCTGAAACCAACGCCCACGTTTATGAATGCAGGCAAACTCCCCAAGACCAGGGTTTTTTGAAAGTCTACTGCACGGATGAGTATTCAACAAAAGGCGACATTCTTGGCCTTAAAATCCAGCCACTTGATGCCGAGGGAAATGAAAATAAAGAATTCTATACGGGAGGCAATATTTACCTTAAATTTAATATCAATAATTTTACAAATTCGCCAGTAACCGGAGTGCAGGTTGATTATTATGTAAAAGGGTTGGAGTCCACGATTAAAAACAGCATTGTCAGAGATTTAAACCCAGGCCTCAATATTATTGAGTCAAATGAAATCCCCCCGCTTTTAATTCCTGTTGATACCCCCAGGAATTCTTATTTACTTGAAGCAAAAGCAATTTACCCAGACGACCCAGTGCAGGGAAATAATTTAGACAATGAATACATAACTATAATTCTTGGCACAAAAGAGATAACAATCCCTGAAACAAGCCCACTGCTTGCCGTATTGATTGCATTTGGAGTTCTTTTCATAATCGGGGGAATGCCAAGAAAAAGCTTAAATTGAAGAAAAAACAAAAAGTTAGTGGAGAAAAAAAAAGGGTGGTTTTGAATGAACAAGGTTGTTTTGATTGGAATAGCATTTTTTCTTGCAGTGGTTTCTTTTATCAGTTTCACTGGAGCGTATAACAGGGATTTTACTGGTTTAACTGGAGACCCAGAGAGTTTCGGACACTCTGCGGACGAATTGAACGTTAAAGTCCCAACCAGTACTGAACCCAACACTGTCAAAACCCTTCAAAGGGCAATTGACGAGGGCGATTTCGGAGGCGGTGAAGGAGGAGGTATAACAAAGCTTGAGAAAGGAGACGTGGGAGGAGTTGAACTAGACCCTCCGACAATAATCAACACTGGGAAATTATCGCTTATTTCAAACTGTGGCAATAACCAAATTCTCAAATTCAATGGCAGCGCATGGATTTGTGCCAACGACGAGCAAGGAGGCGGAGGAAACCCCGACAATTATTTTTGTGCACCGGGCTCTTCGCTGAGGGAAATAGTCAACGGCGTGGTAACCGCGTGCGAGCCTGATGACGTTGGCGGCGGAGGCGGGAACAGCTTTGTCACGATAGCCACTCCACAGGGAACCAGCCCTCAGGCAGATAGTTCCAGTGACACACTGACGCTTACAGCAGGCACGAACATGGGCGTGGGAAGCATACAGATAGTCGGTGACTCTTTAACTGATAAAATCACATTCAACCTACAGCCAGCCTATATACAAAAAAGAGTAAGCGGGACATGCACAGGCCAGGTGATAACTGCAATCAAGGAGGATGGAACCGTGACCTGTGAAACGGACGATGTTGGCGGCGGCGGTCCCGGTGATATTACCGCAGTTAACACTTCCAGTTTAAGTGGTCTTACTGGGGGGGCTGATAGTGGAGCGGTAAATTTGTATTTGGACGTCAGCAAGTTGAGCCAAGGTGTTACCCCCAGCCAAAGTGACCAGGTTGCTCTTGCCACTGGGGCTGGCATGCGTAAATATCCAATAAGCTCTCTTGGGGTAAACTGCACGATAGAGGGTAACTGCGCAAACCTCTATGCCTCCACCAAAGTGAAGACAGGTGGCATCCAGTTCGATGGGGACATAGTGCCAAATTCAGAAGTGTGCAGTGACGGCCAGGTGCTAAGAAAACAGGATCCAAGTGGCGAGTGGGGTTGCTCAACAGCAGGGCTGAATTGCGAACTTGCTTCAAAACCCCTTGTTAACGGCGGGGCACAAACCGCTACATGTGATACAGGATACCTTGTAACCGGTGGAGGAGTAAATGCTACTGGCGGCAGTATTGGGTACATCCAGAGTTATCCCTCAGGAAACGGATGGTACGGAAAAATCAACCCAAGTGGGAGTGGCACAGTATATGCAAAGTGCTGCAAGATAAGCTGGTCAGGCTAAACCCCAAACGCCGAATCGCACACCTTGTTAAGCACGCAGCCAGCACAATTCGGCTTTCGTGCAGTGCACACTTCACGCCCATGCTGTATGAGTAAAAGCGAGAACCTGTCCCAGTCCCTGCGTGGTATAAGTTCCACTAAGTCTTTTTCTATTTTCACGGGGTCAGTGTGCCTTGTAAGCCCTATCCTGTAAGACAGTCGTTTGACGTGCGTGTCAACAGCCATGCCCTCGTTTTTGCCAAACGCGACTGACAAGACAATGTTCGCGGTTTTGCGCGCAACGCCATGCAGGGTGACAAGCTCTTCCATTGTCTGCGGCACCTCTCCTCCAAATTCTTGCTTTATTTTTTTGGCCGTGGCCAGGATGTTTTTCGCCTTGGCGCGGTAAAAACCAGTGGAGCGGATTTCTTTTTCAAGCTCCATTTGCGGCAGGGATGCAAAGTCATCAATGCAGGGGTATTTTGCAAACAATGTTTTTGTCACGATGTTCACGCGCTTGTCCGTGCACTGCGCCGACAATATGGTTGCGACAAGCAACTGCCAAGGCGAGGAATAGTTAAGCTCGGTTTTCACGCGAGGATAAAGCTTTTTTAATTCCTGCAAAACCAGGTCGGCTTTTTCCTTTAGCTCCATTTGGACAAACCCACTTTCAGATTTGTTCCCAGACACTGACAAAGTTGTCAACCATTTCGTCAAAGAAACTGGTTTTATAAGACACCAGAATGTTTGCAGCCTTTTGCGGGTCGACAAGGGAGTAAATGATTTTTTTGCCGCGCCTTTTTTTCCCAAGCAGGCCTTTTTCAAAAAGATTATCCAAGTGCCATGAAGTGGTCGAGGGGCTCAACCCGATTTCCTTTGAAATCTGCTTGTTTGAAGCACCCCTTTTTTTCTGTAGCAAAAACAATATTATTTTTCTCGAGCTTTCCTGGCGGAGCGCACCCATTTCCTTTTCCTCGTGAAACGGTTCACGGACAAGGTAAAAGCGCGAGAACTTTTTTTCCTTCACCTGCCTGATTAAGTGCTTTTTTTCAAGGTACCCAAGGTGGTACTGTAGGCTTCCAGTTGCAAGGCCGGTCCTGCGCTGGATTTCCCGAAAATGCAGGCCAGGCGAAGACGAAAGCAGGTCATAAATTTTCTGCCTGGACTCCAGGGACAAGATTCCCCTGAGTTCCTCTTCCATTTTTTTTGACCCCCTATTTTTTCAGGATAGCGAAAAACAAGAAACCCAGTATTATCAGTTCAAAAACATTCTCACTTGAGTCCGCAAGAAACGTGCCGGGAGAGAAAAACAAGTCAACCAGCTTGACAAGCCATTTGAGGGCAAAAAACAAAAAGGCCAAAGAAACAAAAAGGAGCTTTTGGGACGGGTTTTTACGGTAAGCCATGAAGGCCACGGCAAAAAAAGCCGCTGAAAGCAAAAAAACGAGTATTTTGACTAAAGGGTCTAACTGTACCCCAACATCACTTAAAGGTCTTAAAAAATCCCATAGAGCCAAAAAAAACACCTTTTTGTTGAAATAAGTGATATACCAATAAAAAGAAAAAAAGGGCAGGAAAGGAAAAAAAAGCCCTTTTTTTGTGAGGTGAATCAAAGGAGGTTTTTCGCTTTCGCCTTTTCTTAAAAAAAACTTCTATTTACTAGAATAATTATCACCGGCTTTTTATAAAGTGATTTTGGTACAATAACGATAAACTGCATGGGTGTTGTGCAGGAAAAGGCTATTTTAACCTGTTTAAAAGCATTTTTTGAGAGGCCCTTCCCTGACAAACGGCCATTTGAACAAGTTATCACTGAAACAGTAAACTAGTAGTGTTTCAGCATCAACCAAAAGTTATCACGGAGAAAGCTTTAAATATATTTTCCAGTGATAACTTAGTATGGCTCACATTGTTTCAAGAAAGGTTAAGGGGAAAAAATATTACTATCTAGAGGAGTCTTTCAAAGACATGGAAAAATGGGTCAAAGAAAGCGCTTATCTTGGCCCAGAGAAACCTTCCAAACAGCAATTGCTATCCGCTTTTGAAAAACTCAAAGGGAAATGCAAAGCTCGAAAACACCTGGTTCTTGTTCAGCCGTTAACAGAATTCATTTCAAACAAAAAAGCATCAGAATTGCAGAAAGCAATAGACAGCAAAAAAGAGTTCCTGGAAAAACTTACGAAAAAACAAAAAGACGAGTTCGCCAGAAGGGAAAGAATAACATTCATCACGGATTCCAATGCAATCGAAGGAAGCTCCCTAACTTACAGCGAAACCTCAAATATAATAGGCCAGGAAAAAGAAATCAAAAAGGCAGGAAAAAAACATTTAATAATAATCGGAATCAACCGCGAACAGCAAGAAGCATTAAACCTCAAAGCATGCCTTGACCGATACGACAAATACCTGAAAATAAACCAGAAAATAACAGAAAAAACTATACTGCAACTGCATTATATCCTATTAGCAAACATTTCAGGTTATGAAAAGTACCAGGGAATCTACAGGCCGGTAAAAGTCTACATTGTCGGCTCAACACATGAATTCCCACTGCCTCAAGAAGTATCAGGGCTGATGAAACAATTAATCCAATGGCTCTGGGAAAACGAAGAGCTTATACACCCCGTTGAACTGGCGGCAAAATTCCATACAAAATTCACGACAATACACCCATTTGCGGATGGCAACGGCAGAATGGCAAGACTTTTGATGAATTACATTCTTCAGCAAAAAGGGTTCCCGTTCACAAACATCCCGCTAAAAAGAAGAGAAACCTACATGAAAACACAGGCAGCCGGAAACAAAGAAAACCATAAACCATTCACAAAATTCCTGGAAGAAGAAATCATAAAACAACACTTCGACAAATGAGAAACTGTGAAAAACATGGAAAAAAAACTCGCCGCAATCCTGCTTTTGGGGCTCTATTTTTCCGCCTGTGCAACACAGGAAGTAACGGTTGCCCCGGAAGTTTTTTTCTGCCCGGAAGACAACTGTGCAGACCATTTGATTGAAAAAATCGATTCGGCAACGAGCACCATTGACATAGCGGTTTATTCTTTCACGCACGACGAAATCGCAGACGCCCTCATAAGGGCTGGCGAAAGAGGCGTGAAAGTAAGAGTGCTTGTGGATTTCACACAGTCACAAAACAAGTATTCCGAAGACGAAAGGCTTGGAAAAAATGGCACCGAAGTCAAAACCGTGAGAAAAAGCGGCGGAATCATGCACAACAAGTTCATAGTGATTGACGGCGCGCTTGTAGGCACGGGTTCGTTCAACTACTCGCGCAACGCGGACGAGTCAAACGACGAGAACCTCGTATTCCTTTCAGACGCAAAAACGGCAAAAAAATATTTGGAAGAATTCGGAGAAATATGGGCTGAAACAGGGTGAATTTAGAAAGATTGATGCAGCTGTAAGTGTCCTTTTGAAGAGTGACACTTTTTTAAATTGTTTCTCATTGTCCGAATGCATGGATTATTTCAAGCTCACAAAAGGAACAATAATAACATTCAGCGAAGAAACCGAAACAGAAAAAAACGGCAAGAAGATAAACATCATCCCCGCATGGAAATGGCTCCTGGAAAACAATGACCCAAAAGAAAAAAAGTGAAAAAAACGAATTTTAAAAAATTGCTTCATTTTGTCTGCCAATATCCATTGTTTGCCGGGCTTCAAATGGCAAAACTGGCACTTTTGGCAGGTGGCATGTTTTATGTTCCACTTAGTGGTTAAAGTGGCACATATTTTGTTCCACTTTAGAAAGGTTGTGATTGCCAACAAGCAGGATAATATAGCAAAAAGCATATGTATTTGAACATTTGAATTGCTTTTTGCATATAACAAACCGCAATAAAAAGTTCAAAAATATAAGCGGTTTGCTATATGTTTTACAACACATGTTTTGTTGCCCACTATAATAGGTGTGGCAAGTGTTACTACCAGCGTATCACTTTTAATAGAAAGTGATATTAATTTTGTATCACTTTAGAAAGACTTATATTTTGTGTGGAAAGGATTTCTCTTGAAGAAAACTTTGGAATTTCGAAACTCATTTTCGAATCACCCCCGATAGCGAGAAAATGAATTTTTTTTCATGGAAACGCCTCCGCGTTGCTTGGAGGCATTAAACGCCTTAGCCGAAGACGACCCCTTTAGGGGGAAGGCTTTAAGCCGAGAAGCAATCGAGTTGGAATGAAAAAAAATTCGCGAAGCGAAGGAGGTGCGGAAAAGGGGTTTAAGCACCGCAAGACTGAGACGTAGGAAAAAAAGATGGAGTTGGAGTGATAAGGATTTTTGGAAAGTTTCGCACCGGCAGTGAACCCTCTGGATATTTATAAACCAGAGGCAGCCAATGCTAATTGTGCAGGGGGTGCACAGATGAAAATAGCATTTTTTGATTTGGAAACAAAATACCTATTTGAGGATTTGGACGGGGGATATTCCACTATGAGCTCTTTGGATAAGAAAAAAAGAGTTGATGTCTTGATTCCACAAATCGGTCTGGCGACGGCATGTATAATTACAGATAGCTCAAAACCAGAAACATTCGTGTTTGACGAAGGCAAAGAAAAAGAACTCATAGAAGCGCTTAACGGATATGAGCGCATTGTGGGGCACAATGTGTTAAACTTTGACTACCGCGTGCTATCAGGCCAATTCAATGGAGACATAGTCGCCCACTACACCCCAAAAACACTGGATACTTTTGAAGAACTCAAAAAAGCAACCATTGGCCAATGGATTGGGCTAGACGACCTTGCACAGCAAAATTTAGGGAAAAATAAAACAGAAGACTCAAAAAAAATCCCTTCAATGTGGAGAGCGGGCAAAAAACCAGAAGTAAGAGCCTATTGTAAAAACGACGTCCAACTCCTAAAAGATGTTTACTATTATGGAAAAGAACACGGAAAACTAAAATATACAAAAAAGGACTACGGCAGAGTAATTGGAATAGAAGAAGTGAAAACACCATGGCTTTAAGAGAAGTTAAATCCAAGGCGTTCTAAGATTAAAGAAAAATTGATGTTAAAAACCCGGAAAACTTTCATGGAAAGGTATAATTCAGGGGGAAAAATTTTCTTTGATTCGGGTTTCTTTTTGGCAAAATATATTACACGGGCAGTTTTCATTTTTTTCCCGGTTCCGTGTAAAAACCGAGTTTTATGACTGTTCCTGCTGCAACAGTCCCATTGGCAAGCGTTCCTGTTTCGGGGCGGCCAACGCGGGCCATGATGTGCATGGAGCCGAACAACTCGTCAAAACTTAGCTTGAAGCCCCCGCTTGCGTGGATGACTTTTGAATCCTTTAGGCTAAGGGTTTTGAAGTTCTGGCCAACCATTGTAGTCATTTTACCCACCTTGATTGTGCCATCCAGGTAGTCAACCGTGCATTCCTTGATGGAATGGTTCTTCATTGCAAGCTTTATGGACTCAAGCACGCCGTCATTTTCGTCAAGCTCCAAAACCAACTGTTTTTTCACCATCTTGTTCTTATAAAAATCCGAAAAAACCCCTGCCAAGCAAATCATCCCCAAAAGCTTTTGAAAAAAAAAACCTTATCAGAAAATAGGATGGTAAAAAATATAAAACAGGGTCTTTAACGCGTTACCCCGCGTTTTGGGCAATTTTGGCATAGGCCTTGGTTTTTCCAAAAACCCTTTTTTTTGCCGCCTTGAAAACCCTTGCAAGCCAAGCAGCAAAACCTATCAACAGCACGAGTGCCACGAAAAACAATGAGGCAAAAACGGCAAAAAGTGTTGAAACAAAAGGGACTTTTGACACAAGGCTTGACTTTTTTTCTGCCCAGCTCCTTGAAACCGCGAACAGGAAAAGGAACACGAAAAACGAGTAAAAAAACTTTTTCTTTACACGAACCGACACGGAATCATTATTCTTTCCAATAGGCTTTTCTTCGACTGACACCACATTCACCTCTGAATTTTTTGATTTTATCAAAAAAATTTTGAAAAAATTATTTTTTTTGGGGGATGAATAAGTAGAGCAATAGTTTCTTTTAAAAAAGTATCCCCGTTTTTTTCTACATTAAATGTTTCTGGTTTTTTTTTGCAAGTAGTTCCTGCACGATTTTCGCGTTTGCCTTTCCCTTTGTCTTTCGCACAACCTGGCCTACAATGAAATTGACTGCCTTTGCCCCGCCGGCACGCAAATCTGCAATTGCACGGGGGTTCTCTGCCAGGACTTCTTCAAGTGCTTTCCCTATTTCTTTTTCACCCAGGTCAAGCAGCAGATTGTTTTTCTCAAGGAAGTCGCAGGGGTCTTTCTTTTCAAGGACGTGCTTAATCATTGCAACCTTTGCGTTTTTTTCGCCAACCAGGCCGCCTTCAATCATTTTCAAAAGCCCCACAATGGATTTTTCCGACAAGCCTGCCTCCCTTGGGGTGATTTTGTTGTAGTTAAGTATCCCCATGACTTCGCGCGTCAAAAACTTTGCAGCAGTCAATGGCTTTACTTGCTTTATGGCCTGTTCAAAAATGCCTGCAATGACCGGCTCGGAAGCTATAACGCGTGCATCATAATCTGGCAAGCCCGATTTTTTGAACTTTTCGACTTTTTGTGAAAAAAGCTCCGGAATGGAACTTTTGAGTCCTGCCAGGTATTTTTCAGACATGGAAACAGGCGGAATGTCCGGGTCAAAAATGTAGCCATAGTCTTCCTCTGTTTCTTTTTCGCGCATGGAAAAAGTAGAACCCGTTTTTTCGTCAAAACCCCTGGTTTCCCTTGCAACTTTTTTTCCTCCAGAAATGGTTTTTCTCTGCCGTTCCTCTTCAGAAAGCAGCGCGGTTTCAACCGCCTTAAAGCCCGTCACGTTTTTTACTTCCACGCGGTTGCTTCCTTCAATGGAGATGTTTGCATCCGCCTTGAGCGCGTTTTTTCCATGGACAAAAACCCCAAGGTAATCCAGCGTGACCACAAGGGCGTTGAGGAATTCGCGCGCCTCTTTTGGCCCGTCCATGTCCGGCTCCGTGACTATCTCAACCAAGGGTATGCCTGAGCGGTTATAATCCACAAGGGAGAAAGCACTTGACTGTGCACTCCCCTCGTGCACAAGCGACGCGGGGTCTTCTTCAAGCTGCAGCCTGCGTATCCTGATTTTTTTCCCGCTTGAAAGAACAACAAACCCGTTTTCGCCGACCGGTTTTTCAAACTGGGTAATCTGGTAGTTTTTTGCAAGGTCGGGGTAAAAATATGTCTTGCGCGAGAAAAAAAACTCGCGATTGGCCTGGCAGTCCAATGCAAGGGCAGTCCTGACCGCCATTTCAACGGCCTTTTTGTTGAGGAACGGTTTGCTTCCAGGCAGGCCAAGGCAGGTCCCGCATACGGCTGTGTTTGGCTCGCTTGCCTCTGTGGGGCAGGAGCAGAAAAGCTTTGACTTTGTGGAAAGCTGGACGTGCACTTCAAGGCCAATGACTGTTTTTGCCTGTGTGCTTTTCATGGCTTCACCAGGTGCTTCAACAGTTTTTCGTGAATCAGGCCGTTTGACGCCACGAATGCTTCGCTGAATGGCGTGGCTTTTTTGCCGGAAAAATCTGTCACGGTCCCGCCTGCTTCCCCGACTACGAGGATTCCTGCCGCGGCGTCCCAGGGAAAAAGCTTGTGCTCAAAATAACCGTCAAGGCTTCCTGCAGCAACCAGGCACAGGTCCAGAACCGCGGAACCACACTGCCTGATTCCCTGTGTTTCCCCAATCAGGTTTGAAATGCCCTGGATTGTTTTTGCCGCAAGTTCCCCGCGCTCGTATGGAAAGCCTGTTGCAAGCACGCACTCGATGAGCTCCGTGTTTTTCGAGACACTGATTTTTTTTTCGTTCCAAAAAGCGCCCCTGCCTTTTACGGCGTGGAAAAAATCCCCTGTAATTGGATTAAAAGCGGCTCCAAGAACCGGTTCGCCGTCCACGAGCAGGGCAATCGAGGAGCAGAACCACGGCACGCCATGTGCAAAGTTAATGGTGCCGTCAATGGGGTCAACTATCCACACCCGGTCATCGCTGTCCCCGCTTTTTCCGCTCTCTTCCTCCAAAAAAGAGTCGCGCGGAAAACTCTTTGAAATGATTTCGTGGATTTTTCTCTCGCTTTCAAGGTCTGCCTGTGTAACAATGTCAATCCTGCCTTTTTTTTTCACGAAAAATTTTTTGCGGAAATACTTTAGCATTATTTTTCCCGCCTCGCGTGAAGCCTTTGACGCAACCTTTAATTCTTGTTCAAGCATTTTTTGCACCTTCTTCGACAAGTGAGCCTGCGCTTATGAGCCCTGATTCCTGGAAATGGTTCGCAGTGAACATGAAACCAACTGGCATTCCTTTGTGGAAACCCGCGTTCACGGATATGTGCGGAAAGCCACCTAGGTTTGAGGGAGTGAGAAAAATGTCGGCAAAATAATGCTGGACTGGCGTGAGTTTTTCTATTTCTGAAAAAGTGGGCGCCACAAAAGGCATTGCCGGGTGAACCACGAGGTCAACTTGTTTGAACAATTCCAAAAATTCAAGCATGAGTTTTCTGCGCACTTTTAACGCGCGAAGGTAGTACGCGTCGCGAAAGCCGCTCATGCGTGCAAACGTCCCAAGCATGAGCCTTCTTTTCACTTCCAACCCAAAGCCATTGCTCCGGATTTCGGAGAAATACTCGTCAAAGCTCTTGCCTGCAAAATCACCTGACAGGCCATAGCGCATGCCGCAGTAGCGTGCAAGGTTTGTTGACGCCTCAGGCGTTGAAATCAGGTAATATGCCGGGATGGCGAATTTTTTGTTCATGGAAAGGGAAACCTCTTTTGTTTTCACGCCCTCTTTTTCAAGAAATGAAACCATGTCAAAAAAAACTTTTGCAACCCCAAAGTCCAGGTCGTTTCCGACAAAGTCTTTCACGATTCCAATGGTTTTTCCTTTCAGGCTTTTTCCCACAAACGATTCAAAGCCGCCCGTTTTTTTGTCCACGCACGTGGAATCCTTGTTGTCCGGGCCGCTTGAAACTTCAAGAAGGCGTGCAGCCTCGGAAACGGTTTTTGCCATTGGCCCAATCTTGTCAAGGCTGTTGCCATAGTCAATCAAGCCATGGCGGCTGAGCAGGCCATAAGTCGGGGTGAACCCCACGCTGCCGCAAAAGCTTGCAGGGCACGCAATGCTTCCACCCGTGCTCTCGCCAAAAGAAACCTGGGTTAATTTTGTGAGTGAAGTAAAGCCCGCGCTCCCACCACTTGAACCCCCGCATGCACGGCCTTCGTCAAATGGGTTCCTTGGAACCTCAAAGCCTACCCCGACGTTCACGCTGTAGGAGCCAAAGCCAAACTCGTCCTGGCTGGTCTTGCCAAGGACAAAAGCACCTTCAGCCAGGGCTCGCTCTACGACTGTCGCACTGCTTGGCGGGACATAACCGGACAGTACCTTGCTTCCTGCGCGCGTCTCAACGCCTTCAACGCAGATTGAATCCTTGACTGACAAACCCGCACCCAAGAGTTTTCCGTGAAAGCCCTTCTTCACTTTCTTGTCAAGCTCACGTGCCTGTTCAAGCGCAACTTTTTCTGAAACCATGCAGAAGTGGTGGAACTTTTTGTTTGTTTTGCTTATTTCTTCAAGCAGGGAATGGCACTGTTCCTCACAGGTGGTTTCTCCGCTCAAAATTTTTTCACGCAAGGCCTGGACTGAAAGAGCTTTCATACAACCACCCTTGGCGCCTTGAAGTAACCGTTTTTTTTGTGGACAGTGTTTGAAAGCGCTTTGTCCTGGGTGAGGCATTCTCCTGCTTTGTCTTCGCGGAAAACGTTTTTCATTTCAACAGGGTGGAGTGCAGGCTCAATGCCTTCCACGTCAAGTTCGGAAATTTTTCTGAAAGTTTCAAGCATTTCAGAGAATTGTGGAAGAAGTTTTTGAATCTCTGCCTCGGAGAGTTTGAGGCGGCAATTTTTTGCGACTTTTTGGAGCAATTCCCGCGATACTTTTTCTTCCAAAAAAATTTCACCCCTTTTTCTGTGAAAAATCAAGCTTTATGCGGAGTTCCCTAAGCTGTTTTTCCGAAACCGCACTTGGCGCGCCATCCATGAGCGAAACCGCTGACTTGTTCTTTGGAAAAGCAATGACCTCGCGGATAGAGTCAGCGCCTGCAAGGAGCATTGCAATCCTGTCCAAGCCAAACGCTATCCCGCCATGCGGCGGGGTGCCGTACTTGAGTGCTTCGAGGAAAAAACCAAAGCGCGCCTCGGCTTCGGGCCTCGAGATTCCAAGCACGTCAAACATTTTCTGCTGAAGTTCTGTTGAATGAATCCTAATGCTTCCACCGCCCATTTCAATCCCGTTGAGCACTAAATCATAAGCGCGCGCCCTGGCTTTCAATGGTTCTTTGTCAAGCAATGGAACGTCCTCCGGTTTTGGCGAAGTGAAAGGGTGGTGCATTGACTCAAGGCGGTTTTCCTCCTCGTTGAAAAACAAAAGCGGGAACTCGTACACCCAGACAAAGTTGAAAACGTTTTCCTTCACCAACCCAATTTTTTTTGCCACGTGCTTGCGCAGATACCCAAGCGCAGGATTCACAACTGAAGGTTTGTCTGCAACAAAAACCAGCAAATCGTTTTCGCCTGCATTCAGTTTTTTTGCAAGCAAGTCAAGGGTTTTTTTGGGGAAAAACTTTTTTATCGCCCCGTCAAAACCATTTTTTGAATGCACGAGCCATGCAAGGCCCTTTGCCTTGTAGATTTTCACAAACTCGGTCAGTTCTTCTATTTCTTTTTTTGAAAAGCCGCCGCACGACTTGAGGTTCACTGCCTTGACCATGCCACCTGATTTGAGCGCGTCCTTGAAAACATTGAAATCTGATTCACGGACTTCGCTTGAAACATCAACAAGCTCCAAGCCATACCTCGTGTCTGGCGCGTCAACACCAAAGCGCTCCATTGCCTCGTCAAAAGACATCCGCGGAAACGGCGGTTTGAGCTGAACGTTGATTGTTTTTGAAAAAATTTCCTTCACGAGGCCCTCGACTATTTCAAAAATGTCTTCCTCGGAAATAAAACTCATTTCAACGTCAATCTGTGTGAATTCGGGCTGGCGGTCGGCGCGCAGGTCCTCGTCGCGGAAACAGCGGGCAATCTGGAAGTACCTGTCACAGCCTGAAACCATGAGCAATTGCTTGAACAACTGGGGGCTCTGTGGAAGGGCAAAGAACCTGCCGGGGTTGACCCTGCTTGGGACAAGGTAGTCGCGCGCCCCTTCAGGCGTTGACTTTGCAAGAATCGGGGTCTCTATCTCCAAAAAACCGTGTGAGTCAAAATAATCCCGCACCACTTTTGCGAGCTTGTGGCGGAGGAGGAGTTTTTCCTGCATTGAGTGCCTGCGCAAGTCCAAAAAACGGTACTTGAGCCTTGTTTCCTCGCTTGCAGTAACGTGTTCTGCAACCTCAAGCGGCACAGGAAGCGCCTTGTTTAACACTTCAAGGGTTTTTGCCTCAACCTCTACTTCTCCGGTTACTGGCAGGTTCTTGTTTTCCGTGCCGGACGGCCTTTTCAGGACTTTGCCGTGGACACAAACCACGTCCTCGGCTCCAAGTGCTTTGGCATGCCCGTGGATTTCACGGTTTTTCTCGCCGTTAAACACTATCTGGACAAAGCCGGCCCTGTCACGCAGGTCAATGAAGGTCAGGCCGCCGTGGTCGCGCTTGTTGCTCACCCAGCCGAAAAGAACCACGTCCTTGCCGGCGTCCGCTGCCCCGACATTTCCGCAATAATGAGTCCTCTGCATTAAGAGACAATTGAAATTAAAAGAAAATAAAAAATGGAACGGTTAAGCCTGGTTCAGGCATTCCGGGAGGGTTTTTTGCGACGCCTCGCTAAGGGGCCTTGCAGGGATGCCGAACTCTTTTGTAACCGAGGAGGCGAATTCCCTGTCAAAACCATGGTGGGTGAGGACGAGTTTTGGCTCTGCGTTTTTCACGTACTCGCACAACTGGGCAAAATCCGCGTGGTCTGAAAGCGGGAACGTCCGAAACCTGCTGCGCTTCCACCCGGTTGCAACCGCGCACTCGACTTTTTTCCCAAGCTGCATGGACAAAGCCTCAACCAAAAAATTGTTCACAAGGCTTGGGGGAATTATCAGAACGTTTGAATCCCCGAGGTTGTGGTCAAGTTCTACAAATTCTCCAAGCTTTGCACCCGCTTTTTTTGCAAGCAAGTTTTTTTCAAACACGCCTGAATGCACAAGCGGCACAGTGGATAAGTAGTCGTTGCAAAAGCGCGTGAGTTCCTGGGCCTTGCCTGTTGCATAGCCGGCAAGGACTACAAAAGCACCGCTGGCAATTTTTTCCTTTGCCCATTTCGCCATTTCTGTGTAAACCTGTTCGCGTGGTGGAAAAGAAAATTCACGCAGGCCAAAAGTGGTTTCAATGAGCAGGACCTCGCACGGCAAAATTTCTGCAGGCTTAAGAAGCAGGCTTTCCTGGAGCTTGAAGTCAGAAGTGATGACTGCTTCAACGCCGTTTGCCACGCGCAATTGCGCAGAACCAAGAATGTGCCCCGAGGGATGCATGGTAACGTCAAAGCCATTCACGTGGAATTTTTCCCCGAACTCTTTTACCTGTACGTTGACGTTTTTTTTCGGCGACGCAAGCGCAAGGGTCTGGGGCGTCATGATGTAACTGTTTGAAGAGGTGAGCCTGCAGTGGTCGGAGTGCGCGTGCGTGACCAAAATGTTTTGTTCCTGCACGCCTGCGGCGTCAACGAAAATTTCTTTTCCCGCGCTCAGGCACACGCCGTTTTTTTCAAGCAAAAGCATTGGAAATAGAAAGCGGAAAAGAAGTATAAAAAGGTGATGTGGGGAGTGCTTGGGCTTATTTCAAATTTTTCCCGCGTGTGACTGCAAAGTGGAACAAAAGCACTGCAAGGGAGACAATCTTTAAACAACCCCTAAATTATAGAACTGTTTAAAAACAATACTATACATTTAATGTATAGTAATATGCGTGGTTGCTGTGATAAAATGGAAAAAGTTTACAATTCCCTTGACTTCAACGGATTTCCTTGACGTAAAACTCAAAATCAAAAACAATATAGTGGAAGGGTTTGCGCTGAATTATAGGGCAAAAATAGAGGAAAATTTTTATGAGGTTTACAGGGTTGACACTGCACACGGTTTTTTGCATGAACAAAGGTATTGGATTACCCCAGAGCCTATTCCAATTCCAACCATGGGAAAGGATTTGGATGGCATTTTCAATTTTTATTTGGACCAAATAAAAGAAAACTTTGAAAGGTACAAAAAATATTATTTGGATAGAATGAAGCTGAGGTGAAAAAAAATGGCGTATAAAATGACTGAAGAAAGATGGAATTCAGTAAAACACTACCTTAACAAGGTATTCAAAAATCCAGGCAAGTACCCGGATGATGGCATTTTGCTTAGCCTGTCTGATGATGAAATAACACGGGTTTTCACAAAGAAAAGACTGGAGCTGGTGAGGCTGATTCAGGCCAAAAAACCAAAAAATGCCACAAAATTAAGCGAGCTAACCGGCAGACAGCTTAGCGCGGTTTTAAGGGATTTGGAACTCTTGGAAAAATTCCGCATAATCGAACTGGAAAAGAAAGGAAAAAACATTCTCCCAAAAGTGACAAAAGAGCTTCTCATACTGCCACTCGTAAATCTAAAGCCAAGGAAACTGGCGGAAATAAAAGTTACTGCATAAATAGGCATCAACTCGGCAATTTTACAAACTTTGTGTTCTGTTCGTCAACACCATACTGTGGGAAAATAGCTGAAGACTTGTTATATGGGTGATTCAGGGTAAAAGCTTCAATGCGACCCCACCCTTTTGATGCTACAATATCAGCAATTCTGTCTTTATTTATATCTGCAAACGTTGGCAAATATAGCTCTTGAAAACTATAATAAAGTCCGGGAGGAAAGCCTTCATAATTAATTAACCTAAAAGGAAAACCTTGTAATGACTGACCCAAACGGTTTATCGCGTAGATACTATACATAAAATCTCCTTCGTTCACGGTACCATTATTATAAAGGGCTTCGCCATAGAGATCGGGAAAGGTGTCCCCATCAAGATCCGCCACGCCAATAGAGGTTAGATATGAATGGGGATAATTCGGATCAATATCATTTATAGAAACTGGAAAATTTGGCCATGGACTACCGTCAAGATTAAAAACATAAAAATGGGTAGAGTCGTGAGCAATAATTTCCAGTCTGCCATCTTCATTTAAATCCCCTAAACTAATACCAAAGTCATAAGTATAACCAGTCTCAAATGACCGGCTTAGTTGAAAATCTTGGTAAATTTGAACCAATAAATGGGGGGACCGATTTTTAGGTTG
>JAUSEO010000050.1 GCA_030651515.1 archaeon
CGACCGTGAGCGTGCTTGAATGCAGGAAAGCATTCAAAGGCCCGATAATTGCATCGGGTGGCATCAGGAGCGGAATGGATGTGGCAAAGTGCCTGATGCTTGGAGCAGACATGTGCTCCATGGCCTACCCGGTCTTGCAGGCGCAGAGTGTGGGCGGAAGCAATGGCGTTAAAAAATTCTTTGAAAAAACAATCGAGGAACTGCACACTGCAATGTTTTTAGTCGGCGCAAAAAACCTAAAAGAACTCAAAAAGAAAAAACCCATCCTCAAAGGAAAAACACTCGACTGGGCAAAGCAGAGAAAGCTTGTTAAATGAAATTTACCTGCCAAGTTCTTTTTACCTGCCAAGTTCTTTTAGTGCCTGGCTTGGGGTAATGGGCTTTAAGTCTGTTTTTTTGAAGTCTTTGTCAAATGTGATTATTTCTGTGCATCCAATCTGTTTGGCCATGTAATATTGCAGGGCATCGTCAAAATCAAGCCCAAATTTTGTCATTGCCTCCAATATTTCGAAATCGTCTTCAAGGCTTGTATTTATTGTCTGGAGTGCCTGGAATGCCTTCACATATTTTACAAATTTTTTCGCAACCGGCATTTTGTTTTTCGAAAAATATATGCATACGGAATGGACTGAAAAATGAGAGCAAAAAGCAGGCATTTTGCTTTTTTCCAGTGCTTCAAGCAACTGCTCGCATTCTTTTGCCTTTTCCCTTCCCAAAAGCCATTCAAAAAAAATATTTGTGTCAATGAAATACATTCAGTCAACCGTGCCCATGTAACGCAGGGCTTTTTTCTGGGCTGCCAAAGAAGAGTCTTTCAAATCTGATGCAATGCCAGTCAGCTCCCTTGCGGAAATCCTTTTTGTTTTGCCTTCAACAGAATAAATCCATTTATCCAAAGCAACATTCACGGCTTTGCTTATCGAGCCCTTGGAGTGGCCGTATACCTCCATTGCTTTTTTCCTGACAAGCCGGGCTTTTTTTTCCTCAACCTGAACCCTCAAAGTCTCAACAACCATAAATAACGCCAAATAGCCATATGGCAGAATGTTAATAAAAAGCTTTTGTTATCTGCCAAGTTGATTAGTCCATTATATCATTATGTCTCTGGTTATTTTTCTAAGTTGGTCAATTAATGCTTGTCGTCTTTGTTTTCTCCGCTGTTGTAGTTGTTCACGATTTTTTCAAGCACGCCTTCAATCTCTGTCAATGAATTGTGGACTGAAGTGGACACGTGGTGTGAAAAGCCCGCGCGGAAATCATGCTTGTCCGCGTAAGGGGACGCGGCAAACCGGTAGTGGAGTTTTTTGCGCTCAATCAATCCAACGTCAACCATGCGCTTAAGGTGATACCTGAGAAGCTTGTCGGAGATGCCGAGCTTTTTTTCCTTGTTCAAAAACTCCTGCAGTTCATTAGTCGTGGGTGGCGTTTTTTTTGAAAAATTGAAAACAAAAACCGCATCAAGAACTTCAAGGATTGTTGAGCGGGATTCTTTCTCGGAAATCAGGCCGACTGCCAGGGCAAACCAGCGCACAAGGCTTTTGCGCGTAAACTGAACATTGGGTGGCAGGTCCATCTGGCGCAGGATAAACGTTTTTCTCACCAGCTCAGCTTCCGGAAACTCCACAAAAACACACCAAAATTCTTTTTCCTTTTCTAAGAGAGTGTTTCAAACAGGTATTTAAGCATTTCCTCAAATAATACAATTTAATAAAAAAATGCATTTTTGTTTTGTGAAAGGGGGGAAATTAAAATGACGCTTAGCATTTCATCAAACTTTTTTCCCTACAGGTTAAACCTGAAAAGGAAAGAACCGGTTGAATTCAGGATAGAAGTCGCAAACAGGGGCGACAAGGAAAAAAGGGTTTCCCTGCAGATTCTTGTCTCAAGGGCACTTGCACTTGACAAGTCAGGCCTTGCAAACAACGCAATATACAAAATCGATTCACTCAAGCCAAACGAGAAAAAAACATTTGTCCACACGGTTTTCCCAAAACAATTCACAAGCGCAGGCGCATACCCAATCCAAATCAAGGCAATGGAGCACTACCAGAACTACAACTACGCGGAACGGGAATACACAAAAAACATTGAGTTAATGGTAGACGATTAACGTCTACATAAGGCAAATGTTTTTTATTTAAAGGCAGCTTAATTATTTCAAATGCAAAAGTTGTCAACAACGCGTGCACGCCCAAAACCTGCAAGGACTACTTCTCGTGCGCGCGGCAGAACAAAGCCTGTGCAAAAACCCCGAATTTCACCAGAACTAAGGGCTGCTTTTCAGAATGCCCTGCAGAGTGCACGAATAGAACGCAGGTGGTTCAATAACAGGCCCATGGTGGCTGGAAAGGCAATCCAGCGCGCTATTTCAAGAGGGCTGCTTGTAAAAGTGGACGACGTAGCCGGCCTTGTCAGGGTTGTGCATTCAACAGGAACGCTTGGAGGGGTGCAATATCCTTATCTTACGCCTGAATGCAGGGAGCTTCTGCTTGGCATAGCAAAAGAATTCGGGATTAGAAGAGACGCGCTTAAGCTTGGCAAGTTTTTTCTAAGCATTACAAGCATGACGCGCGACGCGGAAAGGCAAGAAGCGCTAAGGAAAGAAGGTTATCCAGCGACAAGACAAAGCACGCACGGCTTTGGCGAAGCATTTGACATAAACGTTAGATTTCTTTCGGGAAATGCCCCGGCTCACTTTGAAATTATCCGCGGAATTCTTGAGGCACGCCACCTCAGTGAGGAAATTAATTTTATCGACGAGATAAAAATCAACGGTGCATTCCACGTTGCAAGAAACCCGCATTACAAAAAGCCACTGGCTTAATGATTGGTGAGTGGATTGAAAAAGAAAAAATCAAGTGCCAAAAAACCAGCAAGCACGGAAGAAAAAATAACCGAAGAAAGAACCGAATTAGTCGCAGAATATTTTGCAAGCAAAAACAAGAATAGAAAACGAGAACTGGAACGAAAAATCTCTGAACTTGACTCGAAATACGAGCAACTGCAAGGGTAGCACACTTAAATTTTATGCTCTTCCTCCACTTTTATAATTCATAACTAATTCTTTCTGCTATCTTTCCGGCTCTTTCAAAAAATTCTTCACGCCTTTTTTATGTATTCTTTAGCTACATAACTGTATTGTCTCCGGCTCTTCTGCAGTTTTTCCTCTGCAGTTTTAAATTTTTCAAAAACCTGTTATTTGGGTTTTTTGAGCAAAATCAGGATTAACGGGTGCAGGAGTCTTAGGGGGGCCTAATTACAAAGAAACTGGTTTTACCAGGGGGCTAAAGGAATGGTGTTTTTTGGCAAAGGTCAAAAAGCTGGGTTTAATGGCTTGGGTTTAAGGCAGCTAAAATTTAGGCCTTGGGTGGGTTATTTCAGGTAGCTTGGGGTAATCCAAAGGGTAAATAGGGTATGCGCGATTGCGGGGTGAAACTGCCTATGCTGGGTTTGGTGGATTTTGTGCAATCTGCCGGATGGTAGGCGGGTCTTTATTCGAATCAGTCATTTGAGGCGCAGTTCAAAGAATGCTCCACTGTATTCTCTTCGGCAAACTTTTTTGGAAGTTTTAAGCAGGGATTTTGAGTCTGGGCTAAAAAAAGCCTTGAGCCTGAGAACTAAACAAGCCTTTCTTCTACATAACTTTTCTGTGTGTGTGGCTGTCTATGGCGGCCTTTTTCCCTGCTCCGCATTCTAAGCCATCTCCAAGCCATTTCTTTTTCCAGCAAAAATTGCCCATTTTTCCAAAAATCCCTTCGTAATTTCTCGGCATAATTACTGTTATATGGCATCCTGAGAGGTAAAACGTCCAAAGCCATTCCTAAAAGACTCGTAATAATGGAATTAGGGGGGTTAAAGGCCAAATGCCGGCTCTGCAGCTAAATCGGAATGGCTTTCGTATGCAAGCTGAAATGGCTTAAACGTGAACTTGGAGTGGTTTTAGCGGAGCAGGGTTTTTGGCCGTTTTCTGGAGGGCAAGCCAGAAATTAGTTATGTAGAACTTAAACTTTTTTAATTCCAAAAACCCTCTTTAATTCAATGCGAAAAATCGTTCTCTACATCGCCGCAAGCCTGGATGGCTTCATTGCAAGGAAAAACGGCGGAATTGACTGGCTTTTCAGCGACGCAGACTACGGCTACAAGCAGTTCTATAAGTCGATTGACACGGTTTTGGTGGGAAACAAAACCTATAAACAATCCTTGGGCTTTGAAGAGGCGCCTTTCAAGGGCAAGCAGGTTTTTGTCTTTGCCCACAAGCCAGGCAAACCATTTCCGGGCGTGCAGTTCGTTAAAAACCCGGTTGAGCTTGTCCAAAAAATGAAAAAGCTTCCCGGTAAGGGCATTTGGCTTTGCGGTGGCTCACAAACAATTTCAGTCCTTCTTAACGCCGGCCTGTGCGATGAAATCATTCTGTCAATCCACCCAATAATCCTTGGGAGCGGCATTCCCTTGTTTGACGTTCAGACCGAAATCGATTTGAAGTTCGTTAAATCCAAGTCGTTTCCAAGCGGTCTTGTGCAGTTGCATTACTTGGTGAAAAAATAAAGAAAAAAAGAAGTAGAAAAAATTATTTGAAAAAGCTAAAACTTTGTGTGTTTTTCATTTTTTGTTTGAAAGGTTTTTGCTTTTAACGTGGGCCCAGAGTTTTTTGGTCATTTCGCTTGGGGCTATTGGGGTTTTTCCAAAAACCTGTTCAAGCGTAGCTGTCTGACCTGCAAAACTGATTGCGTAGCCTCCGAAAGCCGGTTTTTTTCCAGTCACTGCCATATAGTATTCCCTCCTTAATTGGTGTGGATTTACTTTTATGATACGGCGCTGGAATTTTAAACCTATAAGCTTGAGTTGTTTTTTGGTGGCAAAGTGCCGGGAAGAAAACCTACAAGCCGAAGATACGGGCAAAAAACGAAATACCAAAACCGGTCAAAAAGAGGAATCGTTACAGGGATCGCTACAACTGCAGCCGCAGAAGCACTTGAAAGAAGCAGAAGCAAGTGGGAGCCTCTCCTTTCAAGAGCCCTTGCAGAAAAAACGGTTAAAGGCCAAGTGAAAATCCTTGCCGAGCTTTACAAAGTAAGCAGACTTGCCGGGGCTGGGGGTTTTGTCTGCCCTTATTGCAAGATGGATCCAGAACGCAGGTTATGACTTGGCGGGAAAGGCCTACGTTGAATTTCGCCGCAGAAAAAAAATTTCATCACAGAAAAAAACCTGATTCATTTTTTCAGATAAGCCCTTAGTATTTCCTGTTTTTCAAGCGGTTTATCCCCCTCACCGGTTTTCGTGTTCTCTATTTTTTCAACAGTTTCGTACCCACTGGTTACTTCACCAAAAATCGTGTGGTTGCCGTTAAGCCACGGGGTTTTTGCCGTTGTTATGAAAAACTGGCTCCCGTTTGTGCCTGGGCCGGCGTTTGCCATTGCCAAAATGCCTTTGCGGTCAAACTTTTTCCCACCACTCACTTCATCTTCGAATGGTTTTCCCCAAATGCTTTGCCCGCCAGTGCCGGTTCCAGTTGGGTCGCCTCCCTGAATCATGAATCCTTTGATTACCCTGTGAAATATCGTGCCATTGTAATAACCTTTTTCCGCCAAGCCGACAAAGTTTTCACACGCCTTTGGCGCAACGTCAACAAAAAGCCTTGCCTCGATTTTTCCCTTGCTTGTCTCAATGACTATGATTTTTTTCCCCATTAAAACCGCCTTCGAGTTTTTATATCGTGCACCCGGCTTTAGTGCACGAGCTTTCATTTGCGGGTGTTCCGCGCTCAGGGCACTTCAATGACTGGATGCACGCATTGTCTGACACAGAGTTTATCTGCTGTTCAATTTCGTCTTCCGTTTCATCTCCAAAAGTTACAAGTATCCTGTCCAGGTCTTGCGGCTCGTAATTTTCAAACTCTTGATTCAGCTTACCGTTGACAAACAATTTCAAAGTTTTTCCATTGCCGTTGCAGAATTGCTCCCCACGGTCAAGCACAAAGCATTCTTTTGAAAACTTCATTCCAAGTGATTCAAAAAAAACGCCAAGCGTGACTCCTTTTGCGTGCGTGTGCAAAACTTTTCCATCACCGTCATGCAGGTGGACAAAACTGCTCAAAATTTGTTCTTCGGTCGTCATGTATTTTGGAAGAGCAAAGTCAATTTCTTTCCCGTCGAGAATAACCTTGAAGTCAGCGTGCTCGTGGAACTCCCCCTCGTGCTCTACTGGTTTTTGCGCGAGGAAAAAAATCCCTGCAAAAATCAAAATGCCTGCCGCTACTATGACAATCAATTCTTTTTTCATGGAGAAAAATTTTTGCCCCAGAAAGCCTTTTAAACCTGTGAAGACTTTTATTCGTTCTATGGCGCGACCAGGAAGACCAAAACCAACAGCCAGGCCAAAAATGAATAGCATACTTGCAAAGCTTGGCTTGAAGCGAAAACGTGGGTGGTCTGGCCCCTTGTATTCAATGAGGCCTGGTTTCAGGGGCATCGGCAAGCGGGAAATAGATTTCGGCTTGAGGCGTCCCAAACCTGTCGTGAAAACCCGAAGCTGGAAAACTTTCGTGAAAAAAGAACCAGTTCCACGCCCGTTAAGTCCTTCCGAAAATTTTGTAGCAGGTGAGTTAGCTAATAGCAAAGTAGTAAAAAATAGGTTTCGCCACCACGGAAAGTCAGGCGGCACCCGCGGAGGAAGGCCAAGCAGAGAGCCAAAAAAATCAAAGAAAAGTAAACCGCAGTGAGTTTTTGAATTATGGTGGTTTTTTGAATGGATGATGATGAGCAGGAATCCGGGCGTAGAAGCAGAAAGTCTTCAAAGTCTTTTTTCTCAAGCGTGCTTTCAAAAGCAATGCCTTTCATAGTGATTTTCGTCATTGGCCTTGCCGTCGGCGTGTACCTGACTAACCAGTTCATTGACCCGGCGCTAAACACTGGCGCTGTGCAGGAAAAAAAGCTCCTTGAAGAGCGCAACGCGGTTTTGGACCAGCAGGTTGACTCTTATTACGCGTGCCTCTCGACGTTTGCCATTGACCCGCAGACCTGCCAGAGAAAAACCGGGTAAATTTAATGCAGACTATCCGATTTCACGCTCGTTTGGTATTTCCAAGTCACAGAATTCAAGGTCTTTTTTAGAGTTAAAGTAAACTGTTATTTCATAGAAAGGTTTGCCAAAAAGTGTCCTTGTACTCATTTTTATTTCAACACCACATCCCCCCTGGAAAGGGGTAATGTGTTCCACTGGTGTTTTGATGCTTACCACTTCGTACTGTAATATCCAGTCGCCTTGAATGTCGAGCTGGCCGTCTACTTCGTCTATGGCATAAAGTGCAATTTCGCGTTCTTCCATGCTAAGATTTTCCGGGATAATGTTTCCTCTTAAGGCTGGATGAAAGGCCGCTAAGAGAAATAAAAAAAGCA
>JAUSEO010000052.1 GCA_030651515.1 archaeon
ATGCTGTCGGGAACCTTGAGAAATCCCAGCACTCCTTTCGTGCCTTTAATGCCGGAAAGACTTGAGAAAAGCTGTTCTGCGGCATCTACTTTTATTTCGTTTTCGCGAGGAACAGTCACTTCCAAAAGTACGTTTCCCAAAGATTTTTCATGAAGCTCTTTGTGTTTTTTCCAGAAGCCAAAAGCAAGAGCAATTCCTATCAAGGAACCAATAATTGTTGTTGAAAGAACAATCGCGAGCAAAAAAACAAATGCAATATTTATCAGATTTTGTGCAGAGAGAATATCAGGCTGCATCTTGGTTTTCCTTTCCTTGTTCTTGGCGTTTTTTCCTTTGCATGAATTTCCACCAGTGGGTTATATTTTTATCTGTCGGTGCCTCAACAGATATTATTCTTGGCGTAGCTACTCCTGTTGCCAATTCATGATTGGTTACGATTGGGACAGTTGCCCCCGCATGTTGGATTTGTTGGTTCGCAAGTTGGCTGTGAACGTTCTGCAACGCTTGTGCTTCGTTGACCGGAGCAACACCAACTTGACTTACTGCTCCGGGGATTGAAGGCGTCACATCTGGTCCTGTTTTTTGTAATACTTCAGTAGGGTCGGGCATGGACATATCATATCACTAATTAGGCTTTGAAACAACCAAAAATAGGCACAAATGAGTAACAGCTGAATAACAATTTAAACTTTCTTAGCGGCAATGAGAATGTTATTGGGGCGCCAGCGGTTTTTGAGAAAAAGCGAAACGTGTTTTTTAATACGATAATTAGTTTGAAACGCAAAAAGGGTTTTCTTGTTTAGGATTTTGAAACCCGAAATAGATAGCTCCATTTCAAGAATTGGAATTGTATAGTCGCGCACGTGCCCGCTCGGATTTTCCCTGCCTGCCGGCAGGCAGGTTTTTTTATCCCTCAGCCCCTCATTTGTAGGAGTCGTAATGATAAAAATTCCACCGGGTTTTAAAAGATGGCAAATCATTTCGTACAGTTTGAAAATCTCCTTCGGAGGAATATGCTCAATTAGCTCAAGAGCGACTATCGCGTCAAACGAGTTTTTCTTAAAAAGTTTTCC
>JAUSEO010000060.1 GCA_030651515.1 archaeon
TGTTGTAGGTGAAAGAGGCCAGATAACTATTCCAAAAAACATCAGGGACCTGGGGGATATCAAGCCAAAAGACAAGGTAATAGTAAAAATAGAAAATGACAGAATAGTCGTGGAAAAAGCTCTGGGCAAGGCAGAGAAAGAAAAGCTTATGGTTGAAGGGTATAAAAAGATGGCAAAATTGGGTTTGGAATTGGAAGAGGAAATGAAGCACGTCAGCAAAGAAGCGGATGCGATGCTGGATGAATATTAAACGTGGAAACATTGTTTTAACTGACTTGGAACCGGTCAAAGGTTCTGAACAAGGCAAAACAAGGCCATGCTTAATTATCCAAAACGATGTGGGCAATGTGGCAAGCCCCACCACGATAATTGCGGCAATAACTTCAAGAACAGAAAAGGAATACCCTTTCACAGTTCTTGTCCAGGCGGGTGAAGGAAACCTTCCAAAAGACAGCCTTATTTTATGCAATCAGCTAAGGACAGTTTATGTAAGCCACAGGCTTGTCAAAAAACTTGGCTCGCTTAAGCCTGCTACAATGAAAAAAGTGGATGAGGCAATCAAGACCAGCCTTGGGTTAAAGTGACACTTTCCTGCCAAAAATCCGGGATATGGAAAAAATCCAAAGCGGATCCGGAGGGATTTGAACCCTCGACCCCTTCATTAGGAGTGAAGTGCTCTGTCCAAACTGAGCTACGGACCCGATTAATTTTTTCGATGCAAAGCTATAAAAGCAGTGTCAGGGCTGCTGCACCTGCAAGCGGGATTGCAATGTTGTCTTCCACGCCCAAAAGTTCTGAGAGCATTCCTGCAGTTGAAGCAAGGGCTGCGTGCGGGAGCGGGAAAAACACAAAAAGCGCGATTGACGAAAAAATTATCCCTGCAAGCGTGCCTTCGAGTGTATGCTTGTTTGTGAGCATTGTTTTTCCGAATTTTTTCCCTGCAAGTGTTGAAACTGCGTCCCCCACGCTGAGAACCAATAGCCCGCCTGTGATTGTGCGGCTGTCCTGGAAAAAAACGAGGCAAAAGATTGCCCCAAGGAAAAAAACCATTGGGGCGTGGAACGGCGAGTTTTGCTCTTTTTTCCGCTCGCCTGCTTCAAGAACCGCGCTCATTGGCCAGAATTTCAACCCGTTTTTTGCACAAATGCCCAAAGCAATTGCTGCAAGGAAAAGCACTAAAAGTGCAATCAATGTGTTTTCACGGCCTGCGTACAAAAAATAACCCGTGATTGCAAGCCCTCCAACGAGGTGGATTGCCTGCCGTGTTGCCTCTTTCAAGTTTTTTTTCACGCTCTTTTTTTCATAAATGCAAGTGCTTCTTTGAGGCTTTTGCCATTGTCAAAAGCGGCAACGATTTTTTCCAGTTCTTCCGTGTTTTTGTTTCTGAGTTTTTGCGCGTGCCTGGCTATTTCCGGGACTGCGCGCACCACGTTGTCCACAATCGTGACGTGTGCCGCAATCGCTGTCCTGCTTTTTGGGTTCAAGTCAATCGCGACAATTTTTTTCCCGGTTTTTCTCAGTGCCTGCGTGCGGTCACCATCCTCGACCATTACAAGCACAGTGTCTGCGGAAAAAATGCCTTTTTCTTCAACAAGGCTGCGGTTTGAAGCAAGGCCGGGTATTTTTTTGGAAGTGTTTTTCCCGAGTATTTTTTTCCCGAGTTTTTCAAAATGCCGTGCAATCAGTGCGCGCCTTTTTTTTACCGGCGGGTAAAAAACGTTTGCCTCAATTTGTGCTCCAGTGGTTTGTGCAAGGCGTATCACGTTTTTTGCGCAAAGCATTGCTGTGTTGCCGTTGACTGAAAGCACCGCGTGCCTTGAGAGCAGAAGCATTGCGGCTGCTGCGCGGCAAGCTTTTTGGGCGTTGTTCGTGGTTTTTTCACCCAGCAGGTAGTCGAATGCTTCTCCGCGCCCAAAAGCAATCATGCCTGTGGGGGTCACGATTCCCTGGTTCAGGCCTTTTTCAAGTGCGTGCCTTTGTTCAAGCGAGGCTCGCCTGGGGTGGTTTGTTGGAATGTTCACAACAGATGCGCCCCTTTTGAAGCGATTTTTGTAACCAAAATGTTGCCGCAGTATTTTGCAAGCTGTTCTTTTACTTCCCGTGGTTTGTCTGTGAGTGTGAAGGCCGTGTTTCCAAGCATTGACTGTGCAGTGCCTGGAATTTTTTCCATTACACGCAGCACTTCCCTGGTTGCGAGTCCACTTGAGAGTGTGAAAAACCTTGAAAGCCAGGTAAAGCGCTCAGCGGTTTTTTTTCCAAGGATTTTTCCCATGCAATATTCCCCTGCATTGTTTATGCTTTCCTTGAAAACAGGGTTGGTTATCACGCTTTTGGTTTTGATTGGGCCAAAGAATCCGCAGACAACAAACTTTTTTTTTGATGGAATGGTTTCTCCGCGCGTGGAGGGAAAAGGCGGCAGGCCCACGAGCAGCCCTGGGAATTGTTCTGCCACAACGTCGCCTAAACCTGTTCCTGCTTCGATTTCCGCCTGCTTGGAAATTTCGAGCACCTCGTTTTTTGCAAGCCCTGTTTTTAGCGCCTCGTTAAGTGCAATGGAAAGTGATAATGCCCCTGCCCCGCTGGCTCCAAGCCCAAAGCCAATTGGCACGCGGGTAGAGTGCTGTACTGCCACTTCATGGTTTTTTCCGGCAATCTGCAGGTATTTTTGCACGACTTTTCCGGACGTGACAGCACTTGTTTTTTCGCCGTTGATTTTTATTTCAATTCTTGTTTTCGTGCTTTGCTTCACGCTCACTTTTGTCGTCATGCCTTCTTCAAGTGAAATCCCTGCCCCCGTGGAGCCGTTTGGAAAAATCATGAAAAAACCGGTTATGTGTGTTGGGGAGTAGGCTCTTGAAGTTGTCATTTTTTTTCACACACAAAAAACGCATGCTCTTTTTCAAACGGTTCAAGTGAAAGCGATTGGCGTATTTTGAGTTCTTTTGCGATTTCTTTTCTCTGCCCTTCAACTATTTTTTCAGCCAGGTCAGCGGAATTGATTGAGCGTGCCTTGACTGAAATCAGTGCCTGCCCTTTTGGCTTGAGGAATTCGCGGCAGTTTTTGAGAAAGATTTCTGCCTGGTTTTTCTGGCTTATGTCCTGGAAAACCACGTCTGCCTTTATTTCCCCCATTGCTTCGCGGAGCAACTCGGGCTTGTTTGCGTCTTCGAGTATTGGGATAAGGTTTTTTCTTTTCCCGCACAGGTAAATGAATTTCTGCATTACCTTGGCGTTGATGTCAACCCCAAAAATCATGCCCTTTGGCCCGACAATGTCGCTTATGTGTGAAACAGTGGTTCCCTCGCTTGAGCCAAGGTATAAGACGATTGAGCCTTTTTTGAAGGGAAAAAACTTGAGCCCTTTTTTGATTGCTGCACCGATTTTTGAGCGGTAAGGGTTCCACCACCGGTACTCGGTTTTCCCGATTGTGTGGAGTTCTTCGCCGTAGACTTTTTCTCCCGGCGCCAAATTTTTTGTCGCCAAGTGGCCATTGATTGAGTAAACTCCATCAAACAGCCTTTTTGCTACCAGAGCCATTTTTTTTTCACCGCGAAAAATTTTTTCTCGGGAACCTGGTGAATTCAAATTTTTCGCGTTTTGCGTGCTTTCTGTCCTGTTGAAAATGTTTTGCTCCCTTGTGGGCTTGTGTCCTTTCCT
>JAUSEO010000062.1 GCA_030651515.1 archaeon
AAAAAGGCACAATTATTCCGGCAGTTATTACTGTTTATACTGATCGAACTTTTTCTTTTATTACCAAAAAGCCTCCGGTTGCAGAGATGATAAAGAAAATGATGAAAAAGGAAAAAGGAAGTGGCAAAGCCGGAAAAGAAATGGTTGGAACTCTTACTGCAACACAAGCTGAGGAGATTGCAAAAGCCAAAATGGAAGATTTGAATACAACCGACATCAAAATGGCAGCCAGAATCGTCGCAGGCACAGCGAGAAGCATGGGAATAGAGGTAAAGTAATTGCAACATTGTCATCCTGAGTGAAACGAAGGATCTAGATTCTTCACTACGTTCAGAATGACATCAAAAAAATATGGGAAAAGTTAAAGTGAGAGTTCTGGGCGATGAAAGCCTGGAAAATAAACAAAAACAAGAATCAAAGCTTAAAGCAAAAGAAAAAAAGCTGGTCAAGGGTGGAAAAGGTGGCGAAAGAGTCGTCTCTGTCGGGCCATCAGAGGAAGAATTAGCTCGGTTATCAGTTCCCAGTTCTCAGTTATCGGATTCAGGTCAATCAGTTGTCGGTCAATCGGTTACTGACAAACAGAAAACTGGCAAACCAAAATCTGAAAACCGAAAACGGAAAACCGATAACCAAAAGTCCCTTCATTCAAAATCTTATCAAAAAGCCTTTGCAGTCTTGGATAGAAACAAAAAGTACTCATTACTTGAGGGTCTCGCTATACTTGAAAAGCTCAAAAGATCGCAGTTTGATGAGACGGTAGAGTTGCACCTCAATACTACCGAAACCGGATTGTCCGGAAATATTACTCTTCCCCATGGCACAGGAAAACAAATCAGGGTGGCAATTGCCAGCGATGAGGTATTGGCTCAGGTTCAAAAGGGGAAAATTGATTTTGATATTTTGCTTGCAGAACCATCAATGATGCCGAAATTGGCCCGGGTTGCCAAAATTTTGGGGCCAAAAGGACTTATGCCAAATCCAAAAAATGCAACTTTGGTAAAGGACCCGCAAAAAGCT
>JAUSEO010000074.1 GCA_030651515.1 archaeon
CCAATAATGATTGGATGGCGGAGTTTAACATTGAATCAGATACTGGGCCAGGTTCTGATTGGGGGATGTGGGTAGCTGGTGAAAGGTGGCGTGGGTTTGTCGGACGTGCATTTCCTGCTTCTGATGGTACGACGGGCTATTCTGCGTTTGTAAAGGAAATTAACGCAGATTCAGTGGTTTTGGTTTATGCAAAGTCAGAATATTCAATCTGGCATGATATCAGCAATGGCGTGTACACAATAAGCACTAATGATTATGATGAGTCAAAATATCCGTACAAAAACAAGATTTTGAATTTAAAAGTTGGCGAGACTTTTGCAGAGCAATACACTTTGAATGGTTTGGTGAAAAAAGTTTGGATTACACTCAAAAAGTCAATTGGGCCGCCTGCAGACAAGTGCAGTGAGGAGAATATTGCCAAAAGCAAAGGAGTGAAAAATCTGCATTGCCTTGTGGGTGAAATATATCTGCAAATAGCCACTCAAGTTGGAGAAAAACCAAAAAAAGAGTTTGAAGTTTTTATGCAGGATTCCGACGACCCTTATTTCAGGGTTTTTGGGGAAGATGAATACTACTTCAGCTTTGGAAAGAACAATAGTGAAGATGCAGACTTTTTGATAACCACGCTCAAAGAAGTCAATCCAGAACCAATTAACAATAGTGCCAAGCCAAGCATTCAGAATGAAAATGCGGAAGAACTCGAGGTAGAAAAAGAATATGGCCCTATGGAAATAGTTGCAACACAAGAATCTGGTGAAAAACTGATTAAACAGGAATCAACAACTACTAGGACGAATCTTGAAGTGGAAGTCACTGAAGACAAGCTTTTCGTGAAAAATGCGGCAGAAAAAAAGCAGTTAAAAATCACCCCGCAAAAAGCCAAAGAAGCAATAACTGCAAAAGAAAAAATCAACTGCGAAAACCTGGAACTTGCCGAAAAACAGGGCAGCCTGGCTTACACCTGCAAAACCAAGCAAACAGGCAAACTCTTTGGTCTGTTTCCAATGGAGTTTGAAGTTACGGCGGAAATCAGCGCGGAACAGGAAGCAGAAGTCACGGTAAACAGGCCATGGTGGAGCTTTATGGTGTTCAAATAAACACAAAAAATGGGAAGCATTATTATGATGACAATATATTGATTAATATTTTTAGAAATTACCCTGATGACTTTGCCAGAGTTAAAAGATTGCAGGTTTATGATGACAGAATTGTCTAGGAATTCAAAATAAATATTGACACTTAAGGAAAAATCAGTGGATTTATAGGCATAGTGGAAAAAGAAATTTACCATGGAGGATTAAAAATGTTAAAAAACTTTATCGCCCTATTTTTTGTTTTGTTTTTTGTGGGGTGCATTTCAAGCCAAACACCTTCAACAGATTCTAATAGTTTTAACATAGATGCGCCTATTGAAAATGTTGATGTTCTGAATAATGTATTGGAAAATTTTGATTCTGGTTTGGATAACAATATTTTTCTTAAGTTTGAACCAGGTTTGTGTGCTGATGTGCCTTGGAGGAAATGGAGTGACATTCAAAACAAACCATTGTCAAATAAAAAAGAGGAAGAATTTTTGGTTGAGTTTTATGAAAATAGAGGAATTAAAATTTTTGAATATTATAGATACACAAAAAGACCTCTTTTTGAAGTTGAAGAATGTGATGATCTAGAGGGGGAGTTGTTTACAGTTAAGGTTCCAGAAAGAAATGTCCAGACTATGTTGTTTGACGGATGGGAACCCCCTGATGATGAAAAAAATTGGGAGGACGTTCAGTATTTTTATTTAGATATTTCGCCAGACAACAAAGAAACTTTATATGATGATGGCTATTTATTAAAGCAAATTAAGTCTCATGATGAGAGTTTTGTTTTTTCCAATAATCAAATATTGACCGTTCACTGGTCTGACTCAACACTTGACGTTAATGACACTCACGTAGTGTCTGATTCTAACTCATATTCTACAAAATGTTACGTGTCTGATTTAGATTCTTTTGAAATTGGGCACTTGATTAATAACGACTTTTTTCTCCAAGAGCAAACTAAAAAGAATTCGGACAACTTTGAAGGATACTGGTTGACCATTCACCGAAGCTCAGACCCCCTAAGTAATCTCTATATTGTTGAAAATGTGCCAGAAGAGAGTATTTTACAAGAACTCTTGCAAAAAACAATTCCGCTTATTGAACAGTGCAAAGAAAGTGGAGGTTTACAATCGGTTTATAGTAATCATTTTGTACGTGAATTGGAGGATTGAAACTCATGAAAACTTTGTTTGTAATTTTCACTTGGGTGACTTTATCCAGTGGCTTGGCTGTTGCCGTTATTCCTGCCGGAACATCTGTTCTTGATCGTGCTATCAGTGAGGGCTAGCAAAAGCTTGAAATCTTTAAATTGTGGCAAACACAGTTTTGTAGAGAGTGAGTGAATTTTGCGAAAAAAAGTTTTCTGGAAAAGCGCGTTGAAGGCAAGCGTTTTGCTGTGGTTTTTTAGCATTTCATTCGTGTTTTTGCTTGGATTGTTGGGTGACATTGGTTTACTTGAGGGTGCATCTTCGGCACCTGGTATTGGTGGTTTGGATAGTGAAACTGCTGGAGGGCTTTTATCGTTAATTGTGGTTTTTAGTGTTTTTTCATGGGTGGTCTTTGGGTTTATTTATGATAGAATTCCAATAAGGTTTGGCCTTCTTAAAGTAATTGTGTTTGGTGCCCTGGTTTCAGCGATGGAGTTTTTTTTGTTTAATACCAGCCCTGAGCTGGGGGAGGTATTTGGGCCGCAATATGATTTTGTTGGAAAGCCCATCGAGGTACTGGGGTACTTTGCAGTGTTTTCGATTGTCTATTGGCGGCTTTTTGAGTTCTTCAAAAAATCGGAAGAAAACGCCCCTTTTGGCGATATGCAGGGAAAGTTTGCTCCAATCCACAGGAGAATCATTGCATACATAATAGGCTCCATTGTAATTAGCCTGATTTCGATTGCAATTTTGTTTTTTTCCATAATTGGAATAATTGGCTTGAAAGTTTTTTCAGGGGATGTGAATCTGGCAGAAGTATTTGAATACCCCCTGGAACTGGGCTTTATAGTTTTTCTTCTTGTTTTTAGCATTTTTTTGTTTTTCAGGTTTCTTGTCATTGGATTTTACTTGAGTGTTTTTGAAGGCCGTTTTGGGGCAACAATTGGCAAAAAAATCATGAAAATAAAGGTCGTGAAGGAGGATGGCGAACAAATCGGTTTTCAGGATGCCTTTTTCAGGAATGCCCCGAAATTCATCCCCGTAATTGGCCTTGTCATATTCGCCGAAATACTGTTCATGGTTTTTTCGAAGAAAAAGCAAAGGCTGTTTGACCAAGTGGCCCAAACAATAGTAATAAACGAAAAAGCAAAATGAAGCCAAAAAGTGAATTGTTCATGTCTGGACTTTGTGGTTTGGGTGTTGCAGGTTTTTTTGTACGAAACATGGAAAAACCTGCTTTTTATCTGGACAAATCGTTTTTTTTACTGAACAAAATGTTTTTATATGTGAACGATATATGTGTTAATGTGGCTGTTTTGGGTTTTTTGAATCCCCAGGTGTTCATTGTTTTGGATTCCCTGGCAAAACAAAAGTGTTATTTGCGTGAACTGGCGCACCAGACGCGTCTTGCTCCAAGCACTGTTCATGGCGTTTTGTCTGTTTTGAAAAAAAACAAAATGGTTGTGGTTAAAACTGTTATGAACCGGAAGGAGTTTGAATTAAATTATTCTTCCCCCTTGACTGTCAAAGCAATCAGTTTTTTGTATACCCAAAAGGTTCTGCAGTCGCGTGCTTTTGCCAAACTGGTTCACTTAAAACCTGTCGGCATTTATCTGTTTGGCACGGCACATAGCGGAAAAATCACTGCCACAAGCGACATTGACCTGGCTGTTTTTTTTGAAAAAAAGCCCGATTCTTTTAAACTAAGCCAAATCAAAACAGGGTTGGGCAATGAATTAAAACGGGAAATTGACCTGGTGGTTTTGACCAGGGAAAAAATTGAAAGCATGAGGGAACAGAAAACTGAATTGTTAAACCAGGTTTTGTACAAGTCAACACTTTTGTGGGGTGAACCTATTGAATCCTCTTGAGGAGTGTTTTTCCAAGGGGCTGCTTAAAAAAACTGTTAAAAGCAGGTCAATGGCTGTGCAGGACTTAAAACAGGCCGAATTTTTTCTGAGCGAGGCTCTTGACCTGATTGGCCTCAAAAAGAAAGAAATGGCTTCCATTGCGTTATATAACGCGGTTTTTCATGCAGCCCGTTCACTATTGTTTAAGGACGGCATAAAAGAAAGAAGCCATTACTGCATCCAAAAATACTTGGAACACAATTATGAAAAAACAGGTTTGTTGTCAGGCCAGGAAACAGCATTGTTTGACATTTTGCGGGGCATAAGACAGGAAGTCCAGTATGGGGTGGTAAAAATCCGTTTTGAGGAAGACCTGGGCGAATTATGCGACAAAACTGAAAAACTCATCCAAAAAATCCAAAAAATAATAAACAAACCCTGACCGTATTTGTGGCAAACAAAGCCGCCAAAAACAAGCCTGTGAAAAAAATCCTGTTCTCCATGTTCAAAACCACTCCTTCCCTCTTTTCAGGCAAAACCTGTACCTGCCTTACAAACTCCTGCCATGAAGATATATATGCTTGTGGTTGAAAACCAATCAACTAAATGGTTGATTCCCGTTCAACCGCACGTATATTAATCACGGCGACAGGGTTGTGTAGGGGTTTCTTGCAGAAGACAAACAGGCACATACATGTCAAAACAACCATTGCGGCAGTCGCACGACTTGCCTTGCTTTTCATTCTACCACAGGCCTTGGGGACTTCTTCAGGCAAGCTCCGCGGTGGCCTGACCGAAACAAGCCCTGATTCTACTGAAGTGCAGATTTTCCTCCTGGGAATTATTGGGAAGAAGTTAGGGAAGAAAAGGTAGGGTTTTGGCATGTTGTGTCCTTCTTGTGTCCATGATTCTCTTGATGGGAGTACTTGTGGTGATTGTGG
>JAUSEO010000075.1 GCA_030651515.1 archaeon
TTGATGACCGACAACAAACAATTGTTTCGGAATTGTAGCGGCGCCGAGCGGGGGTGCGACAACCCCGCAGCCTCAGAGCGGAGGGGTTGGCGGGGAAGCGAGGCGCAATCGGGGGTCATAGGGGCGCTCCCCTATCCCACTCAGTACAGCACGTCAAAAGCAAAGTCTTCCCATGCCCTTTTTCCAATCACTATTTCCACTTCAAGCGGGTTGATGATTGGTTTTTTCCAGTGTTCTGCGTCGTCCCCGACAATCCTTGTGCAGGCAGTGTTCACAAAGCAGTCCACTTTTACCCCCGCCATGTAGTCTTCTTTCACAAGGTCCATTGACAAAAGGAAAGCATTTTTCCCTGCTTCTTCAAGCATTTTTTTGCAGTGGAGTGCAACCTGCTTGTACCTCTGCCCCGTTTTTGTTGAAACAAGTATGCCAAAGTTTTTGCAGTCTTTTGCAATGGTGATTGCGGCAAACCTTTTTCTTTTGTACCTGTCAAGCTCGTTTGAAAAATCCTGCACTTTTTGCGTGCTTGTGTCAAGGAAAAAAACAGGTTTGTTCACTGACAATGCAAGGCCAAGCGGGTGAAAATGCCCTTCGCCAATGTATACTGCTGCATCAATTTTGTCTGCAACGCTTGTAACTGTGGTGTAGTTGCATCCAAGCACCTGCCCTTTGAAGGCGATTCGCGGGCTCGCATCCCCGACAAGAACTTCGAACCCCTTTTCTTCAAATTTTTTTCCCACGCTTTCAAGCAGGTAAATGAATTGCGAGTGCGTGCACAGGGCTATTTTTTTGATTTTTTTTTCTTTGAGAATTCCAGCAGCTTTTGTGACCAGGGTTTTTATTGTTTTTTCCGGGACCCTGTCATACACCGGTACATACATGGCGTTTTGTGGGCGGTGGATTGGTGCATGCCCGAAGTGAACCAGGAGGTCTGCGTTCAGTGCATTCATTTTGTCAAGCGGCAAATCGCACGCTCCAAAGCAGGGGTCCATTGCGGCAAAAACTTCTGCGCCTGTTTTTGAGAGTTCTGAAAGTATTTCCGTGAGCCGCGGCTTTAGGCCTTCCGGGACCTGCACGATTATTGTTTGCGCGTTTCTTTTCGCTATTTCTTTTTTGACTTCTTCGAGTCTTAAGTCAAGCATGGCGAAAAGTTTTTTTCCAGGTTAAGCAGATTGCGGGGAGCTTTTATTTTTTCTCTTTGGCTTGTTTGGCTGCCGATGGGGTTTCCTTTGCGGCGGCTTTGCCTTTTTCTTTGGTTTCTTCCGGTTTGCCTTGCGCAGATGCTGTGTCTTCTTTTTTTGCCTCTTCTTTTTTGGGCTCTTCTTCTTTCTTTTCTTCCCTTATTTTTGCTGGCTTTGTGCCGATTGACTGGACGTCCTGGTGCACTTTGACTTTTACTTTGGTCGGAAGCTTTGAGTTTGCGCCAAGCATGCATTTTTTTGCTGCTTGCGTGTGTGCTTCGTCTACAAGCACGCTGATTATCCTCTGCCCGGGTTTTACGCGGAGCGCGCGCCCAATTGGGGTTCCAAAAGAGTGGCTCATTCCTGTGCTGATACGGTCAGCTCCTGCCCCCTGTGCAATCTTGTTTTCTCTGAGAATGTGGTATGGGTATGCCCTGATTTTCATGAAATAGTTTTCTTTTCCAACCTTTTTTGTAAGCCCCTTGTTTATCATTATCCTGGTGCTTTCCATTGCGTTGTCCCTTATCTGGACTTCTTCAAGCACAATCAGGTCAAGGATTCTTGAAAAATTTTTAAAAGGGTTTCCCATGTTAAACTGCCTTATTTTAAGGCCCGGGGCAGCGCCAATGTAGTTTTTGTCGTGCACTCTGACGGCTAACCTGGTGTATGGCCGGTCCTTTGTGGACCGATAACAATGACCTGGCCTCAAACCCATAAAAACACTCAGAAAAGTCTTCTTTTTATAAAAAAAGAGGTTTATTGTAACTTAATTGGCCTTAAAACGGTTTTTAAACGTATGCGTGGGTTTTTTCAGTTCCAGAAGTTATTTAGCCTTTTACAGAAATATTCCTGTCATGCCTGTGGTTATTTCCAAAGATGGCCTTAAGGTTTCAGGCTTTTATGCAACGGTTGCGAAAACTGCCCTTGTGGTAATTTTATTGTTTTTAGTCAGCTTTGCTTTTTCTCTTTTGGCAGGGAGAAAAATAGGGCACGTCCAAGTTGATTTGCAGCACGAAATGGTCAGTACAGTCTCCTTGGATGTTAAAAATTCTCTTGCAAAACTTGTTTTACGGGAAGAACTGCTTTTGGAACAGGCTTTGTCTGTGCCAGTAGAAACTCTTTCTCCGCAGGAAAAAACTGTTTTGGAGTCAAAAAAGTTTTCCTTATTTTTAATAAAAAAACTAAACGAAGTTTTCATAGAGGACCTAGAGTGGCTTCTTTCCAAGCAAGAAGAATTGTATGAAGGAACTTTTTCTCCAAATAATCTCAATTTATTGCCGCAGGAAAAACTTTTGGACCTAATGAACAGGGAAATTTCTTTGATGGTTACATTTAATTTCATTTATCTGGCTAACCTGGAAACCATAAAAAACCTGTCTGACAGGGAAAACCTTGCTTCCTTTCTGCATGTTGAAAAAATCGCTGAAGGAAAATATTCCTTTAACGACATGGACATATACTTGCAGCAGGCAAAAGGTTTTCTTGACGAAAATTTTTTTTTCTCACCAGTATATTATGTCGCCAAGTCCCCGCAAACATATGAATTTGGAAAAACAATAGATTTCTACAAAAAATTTGGAAAATGGTCTTCTGATGATTTTTTTATTGACACAATCAACTATGATGCATTACATTTTGAAAATAGAGGTCCCGCCGCTGCCTCAACTTTTTATCTGGAATTTGAAATGGAAATAGACTCGTTTGACTATGTTTTCCTTGTGAGGGAAGGAACTGAAATCAACCGAAAAATTGCGCAGTATATGGACGAGTATAGGGGATTTTTGACTCAAAAATTTCTTGGGGAATTGTCAAGCGATGATGCGCTTTCAAAATTTGCAAGGGCGCAAAAAATCATCACTTTAAGGAACGTCTCAAGGAGACTGATAGTTATTCCAGAGACAATTTGAGTGTAAACAGGCGGTTTTGGTGAAAAATGAAGAGCAAATGCTTGGAGACGTAATGTCTGAATTTGTGCAAAAAAACAAGTTTTCCATAGCTTTTTCAAGGTTTTTTTTTAATTTAAAGACTTTCAGGCTTGACTTGGGCATTGTCTTACTTGCATTGTTTTCTTTTCTTTTAGCTTCGCTTTTGCTTAATTTTCTGCATTTTTTTGATTTTGCCCCCGTTACAGTGTTTTCTGCAGTTATTTTTCTTGTTTTAAAATTTTTTTTACCGCAAAAAATATTGCTTTCAGAAATGTCAAAAAACGATTTTATTGTAATTGGGTTTTTTGTCTTGGTTTATGTTTTTTTTCACTTTTCCTTGAATGGCCTTTTGTTTGATGGTGACCAACATTTCTACTATAACTATGCCGTAAAAACTTCTGAATTAAAATTTCTGTCTCCTTCACTGGATGAATTATTCACAAACTTTTCAATACCTCCCCTGTTCAATTTCCTTGCAGCGTATTTTTACATGCTTTTCCAAAATGAGTTTTTGCTCTATTTGCTTCCATTTGTGTTTTATTTTCTTTTTATTTTGGTAATGCTTAGCTGGTTTAAGGAAAACGGGTTGAACGTTTTTCTTCTGGCAATTCTGATAGTGATTTCCCCAATATGGCTGCAATATTCAGTGGAATTTTTGCGTGAAATGCCATTTATCTTTTTGCTAACAGTTTTTTTTTATTTAATGCACCGCTTTGACAAGGCCGGCGAAAACGTTTTTTTATTTTATTCATTTGTTGCTATTGCTCTTGCGTTGCTTACAAAAATTGCCGGGGTTTACCTGTTTTTGTTTTTAGCGGCATATTTTGTTTTTGTAAAAAGAATTAGCCTAAAACTGCTGTTTTTGCCGCTTATTGTTTTATTCGCATGGTTTGTGTCAAGCCCGCAAAGCATTTTGTTTTTT
>JAUSEO010000076.1 GCA_030651515.1 archaeon
CAGAGTGGTTCCGGCAAAAAAAACCGTGCTGTCTTTAAACAGGCGGTCAGATAGAAAAGACACGAAAAGTTTCCCCTGTAAAAAATTAAGCGTTTATGTTTTTAACCCTTCAAGCAGTTCCTTTGCGCGCGAGACTGAAACGTTTCCCTCTTGCGCCATCTTGGCCGCGATTTTTTCCACTTGTTCCCCTTTCGCGCCTGCCGTAACCGCAATGTTTTTTGCGTGGAGTTTCATGTGCCCACGCTGGATTCCCTCGGTGGCTAGTGCGCGCATGGCTGCAAAGTTGTTCGCCAATCCCACGCAGGCGATTATTCCTGCAAGTTCCTGTGCAGTCTTAACCCCAAGTATTTTGAGTGAGAGCTTTGCCAATGGGTGCGTCCTAGTTGCACCGCCGATTGTCCCGACTGCCATGGGCATTGTGAGTTCCCCTTCAAGGTCGCCAGCTTTGTTTTTCTTGTAATCTGCAAGCGGCCTGTACTTTCCCTTAAAGGAAGCGTATGAATGTGCTCCTGCTTCCACTGCACGAAAATCATTCCCCGTGGCAATTACGACTGCATCGACCCCGTTCATTATTCCCTTGTTGTTGGTTGTTGCCCTGAAAACGTCGTTTTTTGCAAAGTCGTGCGCGTCAAGGATTGCTTCAATTGTTTCTTCCCCAAGCGTTTCCTTTTTCCAGACTGTTTTAACTGTTGCAAGGCGGTAAATTGCAAGGTTTGAGATAATCCGCAGGCGGGCTTTTCCGCCTGAGAGCTCTTCAAGGAGGGGGGTGATTTTTTCACACATCGTGTTTATCGCGTTTGCACCCATGGCGTCGCGCACATCCACAATCAGGTGGACAATCAGCATTGTTTTTTTTCCTTTCCCGATTTTTCTGACCTCTACTTTTTTTGCTCCGCCCCCGAATTTCACGAGGGTTGAGTCCTGCCTGTTTGCAAGGATGAGGATTTCTTTTTGTTTTTTGAAGATGTTTTTTTTTGCGCTGGCAAAATCCTTGACTTTCACCAACTGGATCTGCCCAATCATGAGTGGCTCGGTGTTTGTTGCAGTGAAGCCCTCTGATAGTTTTGCAGCATTTGAGGCTGCTGCCACGACGCTTGGCTCTTCAATCACCATCGGGATAAGAACAGGTTTTCCGTTCACCACAAAGTTTGACGCGATTGCAAACGGGAGTTCGTAACAGCCGACCACGTTTTCTGACAGGCGTTGCGCGTTTTCAAGGCCAAGTGTGCCGGTTTTTGAGAGAAGCACAAGGTCTTCCTCGTTTAGCCCACAGGCTTGTTTGAGGAAGTCAAGGCGTTCCGGTATTGTTTTTTTGTATAGTTTTGAGGACTCGGTTTCAGGCAATCAGACCACTTTTTTGTTTTAAAAAGTCTGTTCTGCAAGGCTATCTTAAAGGTTTCTGGGGTTACCGCCCGTCATAGACGAATATGGAAATTAGCACTTTTTGGCGTCACCTGAACAGAACCAATATATTTTTTGAAGAAGCCCTTCTTGTATGAAAATTTTTTTTACTTGGAAAAAAGCACAGGCTGCTCTTGAAAACCTTCTTTTGATTGCTGGCGCAATTTTGTTTGTGTCTATTCTAATAGTTATTCTTCTCAATATATCGGAAGCGGGCAAGAACGAAATTCCTCCAAAATATTTACAGTACCTCTGCAGGCTAAAAGGGTTTGGCTTATGCACAGGAGAGCTTGTAGAATATGAAGAGCAACTAGGTTTCTGCATTGAAGAAAGCGGCCTGTGCAATTTTAGCGGGTTTGTAGGGGACTTTGATTGTACTAATAGTGTAACAGGCAATGATATCTCCAAATATATTGACTGCAAACAACCTGAAATTACTTGCGAGGACAACCGATGGAACGATCCTGACGAGGGTTGGTGTTGTTTTAGTGGAGACCTGACCGAGCCGTTTTGTGAAATTACTGAATCAGATGGTTGCTTCGTTTTCCAGTATTTTCTTAAAACAGGACAAATGGGCTCTGAATATTGTGGCGCACTAAAGATAGCAGTTCCAAGCTGTGATTTTGGAGAATGGTGCCCATAATGACAAGCCAGGCCTCATTTTGGCCAGGCTAAAAGCGCCGGTTTTCCCTTGCGTAAAGTTACTTCTTTTTGTGCCTTGAAGGAGAGCTGGCCGTCTATGACTATTTCGACGGGGCTTGAGTAAAAATGTGTTATCTTTATTTCTTTGTGGTCGTTTACGACAAGTGGCCTTCGGTTTAGGTCAAGGGGGTTCATTCTTACAAGGACGAATACTTGTGCGCTTGGAGAGACTTCCGGGCCGCCAGCTGAAAGCGCGTGTGCAGTGCTGCCTGTGGGCGTTGCGATTATTATTCCGTCGTCTGCTTCAAGGCCAAGGTCTTGTTTTTCTATTACCAGGTGGTACTTGAGCAGCCTTCCTGGTTTTTCGGGGACGATGATTGCTTCGTTGAGTGCGGTTCCTTTTTTCCCCCCGTCGGCAAAAACATCCAGGCGCGCACGTTTTTCAACAAGGCATTTTCCTTGCAAAATTTTTTCCAAGTGGTTTAGCACATTTTCTTTTTTGACTGCCATTAGTTTTCCCTTTCCGCCACAGTTAATTCCAAGTACTGGAACGCTTTTTTTTAGTTCGTGGAAAGTGTGCAGGAGGCTCCCGTCCCCGCCAAAGCAAAGAACCAGGTCTGCCTTGATTTGGTTTAGTTCGCGCGTCCTGTTGCCTATTGGAAAGAAAGAGTCAACTTCAAAACGCACCCCTTTTTTTTCAAGGAAAGCCATGACCTTTTTTGCAGCCTTGACCGCCTCTGGCTTGTGTATCCTGCCAGTTATTGCGACTGCCCTGATTTTTTGCATAAGCCAATTGTGCCCCAAAAAGGCATTAAAACCGCGCAGTTGGTTTAGAAGTATTACTGGCCTTTCGCAGAAAGGCCACATACGCGGCGCGGGCTTCACCAAGGGCTGCCAAAGGTGCCCGCGAACCTTTTGACAAAAGGTTCATCAAAATCTTGTATTATCGGGCAATCTTTGATTGCCCATATACGCGGTGTGACAACAAACAGGCAAGTGAACAATGACTGTAATGTTTCTTTTGCCGGTTTGTTGCGGACGCAACCGTTCCTGTGCTTTTGTACAATAAAGTTTTTATTCACTGGACACAAGGTTTGTGTATGGATTTGTCCCCCCTTGACCTTAGAATCCTCCGTTATTGCAACGAGCATGGGGTGCTTGAATCGGAGAGGGGCATTGCAAGGGAGCTTCGCATCAGCCCTTCCACGCTCTCGTTCAAGCTGCGCAGCTTTGAGTCAAAAGGCATCATCACGGCTTACAGGCTGCGCGTGGATTTCCGCAAGCTTGGTTTTCCGCAGGTGGCGTGGGTTTTTTTCAGCGTGCCTGCAAACAAGGACGTTGCAAGGCTGATGAATGAAGTTTTGTCTTTTCCGCAGGTTCACGTGTGCGGTTTTGCAAGCGGGCCGTTCCAATTGGCTTTCAAGACTTACTGCAAAAACGAGGAAGATGTTTCAGAAGTCGTGCAGAAAATAAAAAAGTCATGCAGCCTTGAAGGGTGCGCGGAAAAAGTTTTTCCTGCAAAGGAAGTCTTGAAGTCTCACAGCATTGTTTCAGAGAATGGCGTGCGGGAAGAAATTTCCAGCACTGATTACCTTATCCTGCAGGAAAAAATGCTTGACCCGCATGCCGGGCTTTCAGAGATTGCCAAAAAAATCCGCGTGCACAAAAACACTGTTCTTTCACGCTGGACAAGGCTTGTTGAAGGCAAAGTCGTGCTCAAAAAAACCCCTATCATTGACCCTGACCTTCACTCTGCAATAGGGATTGACTTTTCCTCAATCTGTCTTTTTCGTGCAAAGGAAAGCAAGCGTGACGCGCTTGGAAAAGAGCTTTTGGCACTTCGTGAGGTGCACGAGCTGAGCAGCACTGATTCTGGAAAAGATTTCATTGCAGTTGTGCGCTCTGAAAACATGTCCTCGTTTTACAGGCTGTTGAACGGTTTTTACTCTGACAGAAAACTTTCCTGCCTTGTTGAAAGCGTTGAGGCAAACATTTTGCTGCGCACTGATTCGCGCAGGCACACTTACCTCAAGGATTTAAAGCTTGCAAAATAATTTTTTCACGGAGCACAGGAATTAACGACTTGTATTATTCTTAACCCCGTGGGTGTTGTAGCCAGGCCGCCTTTTCCTGTTTCCCTGAGTTCGGGCGGGAGCCTTTTTCCTATCCTGTACATTGCGTCAACTACTTCTTCAAACGGAATCGCGCTTTCAACCCCGCTTAATGCAAGTTCTGCCGCGGTGAAAGAGTTTGCAACGCCTATCGCGTTTCTCTTGTTGCATGGAACTTCCACAAGGCCCCCGACAGGGTCGCAGGCGAGGCCAATGGTGCTTTTGAGGGAGATTGCAGAGGCGTTCAGCGCCTGTTTTGGCGTGCCGCCAAAAAACTCTGTTATTGCCCCGGCAGCCATGGAGGCTGATGCCCCGATTTCCGCGGCACAGCCTGCAACGGAGGCGGCAAAGGTTGCCCGCTGTGCAATCACGAGGCCTATCCCTGAGGCGGTCATGAAGCCATTCACGAGTTTTTCTTTGTTTGAATCAATTTCTTCGTTTAACGCAAGCATTGCTCCAGGCAGTATCCCACAGCTTCCTGCAGTTGGCGCTGCGACAACCAGGCCCATTGCGGAATTGACTTCAGCAACAGCCAAAGAGTACGCAACCGCTTTTCTCAGAGTGGGGCCAAGAATAGTTGTTTTTCCCTGCGTGGAGGAGTAAAACTTTTTAGCGTTTCCACGGACTAAACCGCTTTTTGTGGTTATTTCTTCTGAAACCCCGCGGAGCGCGGCCTGTCGCATTATCAGGATTCGCCTTAACATTTCCCCAAAAATTTCCTGCCTTGTACGCCCGTGTTTTTCCATTTCGAATTCAAAGGCGGTTTCTGCAATGCTCTTGTTTTCATTGAGGGCTTTTTGTATGAGTGCCTGCACTTTTCACCACCTCTGTTTCAAGTTGGCGGAAAATTATGCTTCCACCGCCGATGCTTTCGCCAAAGCATGCAAAAAAATTCCCGTTTATCGTGTGGATTTCTATGAGCACCGAGTTTGGGTGGAGTGACTCGTCGTATTTTTTTTCAAACTCTAAAAGCACGCCGCGTTTTTTCGCGACCACAAGCGAGTCCCGCACGTGCGGGCTGCCTGTGTCAAACCCAAGAACGCCTGCAACAACCGCTTTTTTTGTGCAGTGGCCATCCATGGTGTCTGCAAAGGAATTGTAGAAAACAATCCTGCATCTTTTTGGCCGCGAGTCAAGTTTTCTGTGCAGGCTCAAGCCAATCTTGAGTGCTCCTGCAGTGTGCGAACTGCTTGGCCCCACCATGACTGGGCCAATGATGTCAAAAACGCTGGGGGTTTCCATTCATAAAAAACCCTGTTCGCCCGTTTATATTCTTTGTTGGACAAAAGCACTGGGGCAGATTTTTGTTTCCGGCGCTCGACGAAATATTAGTTTTAGCCTATGCGCCAAGTGAAACGCCCACTGCCAACCCAGCTGGCCACGGCCCACTAGATTTGTGCCCCCTAAAATATGTTTTTAAATTTTGTGCACCCTAATTGTTTCATGGTTTATATTGAAAAGAAAAAAATAGGTGGCAGGGAATACCTGTACTTGTCCAAAAATGTGCGGGTTTCGAAGGGAAAGTGGAGAAAAATAAGGAAATACGTGGGAACTGATTTGTCAAACCTTGAACAGGCGGAAAAGGAGCTTGAACTTATCCAGCCGGTTAAACGCTTGTTGACTTTAAGGCAGATGAAAATAATCGAGCTTCTTAAAACAAATTATTTGAAAAAACACAAAATCGGGAAATCGCTTTGGAAAACCGAGAAAGACCAGATAATTAGCTTTATTTACAATACCAATGCAATAGAGGGGGTTCCAGTAAGCTTTGAGGATACAAAAAATATAGTCGAGGGGGAAAAAACTGCAGAAAGATATGGAAAACGAGACATCCTGGAAGTTAAAAACATGAAAGAGTGCATTGACTTTCTCTTTGATTATAAAGGCGGGTTTAACCTGGGCTTGTTGTTGAAGCTTCATAAAATTGAAATGGATGGCGTGCGCGCGGATGCCGGCAGGATAAGAACTGGACAGAACATTGTTGGAAATTATTTGCCGCCTAGGCCGAAGCAAGTGCCTGTGGAGTTGGAAAGTTTTTTTTCATGGTTCAAAGAGGCTGAAAAAATACTGCACCCGTTTGAATTGGCTGGCCTGGTGCACCTGAAAATTGCAAGAATCCACCCGTTCATGGATGGAAACGGCAGGGTTTCAAGGTTGCTTATGAACCACATTCTTTTCCAAAACAATTATCCCTTGCTCAACATTTATAATTCAGAAAAAATGCTGTATTACCTGGTTTTGAGGGAAGTTGATGCAAAGAAAAAAGAAAAACCGTTCATAAAATACCTTTACCAGGTTTACATTACCCAGTACAAAAATTACTTGCTCCAAAATAACGATGCTTCCATGTACGCAAAATTGTCAAAAGGAAAAACGAGGCCTGTCGAAGAAATGATGAATGATTTGCGTGACAAAAGTGACAGATTCTAATTCCTAGTAACACCCAGCGCCGCGTGCGCTGTCGCCATGCGCGCAACCGGGACCCTGTAGGGGGAGCATGAGACGTAGTCAAGGCCTGCGTTGTGGCAGAACTCGATTGAGTTGGGGTCGCCGCCGTGCTCTCCGCAGATTCCTGCCTTTAATTTGGGTTTTGCAAGGCGGCCTTTTTCCAGGGCTATTTTCACGAGTTCCCCGACCCCGTTTCTATCCAGTTCGACAAACGGGTCTTTTTCAACAACCTTTTTTTCAATGTACGGGTGCAGGAATTTTGCCGCGTCATCGCGTGAAATCCCAAACGTGGTCTGCGTCAGGTCGTTTGTTCCAAATGAAAAAAAATCCGCGTGCTGTGCAATCCTGTCAGCGGTGATGCACGCGCGGGGCAGTTCAATCATTGTTCCAACGGAAAAATCAAGTTCCTCCCCTTGGAGGGTTTTTTGCGCGGTTTCAAGCACGAGTTTTTTTGAGTGCAGCATCTCTGTTTCGCTAAACACGAGTGGAATCATTATTTCAAGCTTCACGTTTGCGCCGCTTTTTTTTGCAGCAAGCGCGGCTTCAAAAACCGCGCGGCATTGCATTTCATAGATTTCGGGAAACACTACGCATAGGCGCACGCCGCGGAATCCAAGCATTGGGTTTGCTTCAGACAGCTCTTTGGCGGCTTTTTCAAGCAGTTCTTTTTCCACACCGGTTTCAGCTGAAAGCGCTTCTATGTCTTTTTTTTCTTTTGGCAAAAACTCGTGTAGGGGTGGGTCCAAGAGCCTTATCGTCACTGGCAGCCCGTCCATTGCCCTGAAAATGCCTGTAAAGTCCTGTTTTTGGAAGGCTGCAAGTTTTTCAAGTGCCCTGTTTCTTTGTTCTTCTGTGCGTGAGAGTATCATTTCGCGCATGGCAGTAATCCTTTCACCGCCAAAAAACATGTGCTCTGTCCTGCACAGGCCGATTCCTTTTGCCCCGAGTTTTCGCGCGGTTTCTGCGTCCTGCACCGTGTCGGCGTTTGCCCGGACGCGCATTCTTGAAAAAGAATCCGCCCACAAAAGAAGGCCTGAAAGCTCTTCAGCTATTTCCGGTTCGACTGTTGGAAGCCCTCCAAGGAACACTTCCCCGGTGTAGCCGTCAAGTGAAACTGTTTCAAGCTCCTGCAGGACGATTTTCGAGTTTTTCACAAATAATTTGTTGTCTTTTACGGAGATGTCGTTGCTTCCCGCGACACAGCATTTCCCCATTGCCCTGCAGATGACAGCAGCGTGGCTTGTTGCCCCACCGCGCGCTGTGAGGATTCCTTCTGCCGCGTTCATTCCTTCAATGTCTTCTGCTGATGTTTCCTCGCGCACCAGGACAATTTTTTCGTCCGCGTTTTTTTGCTTCAGTTCAAGTGCGCGTTGCGCTGAAAAAACGATTTTCCCCACAGCGGCACCCGGCGAAGCAGGGATACCGCGCGCAATCGCCTGTGCAAATTTTTTCGCGTTTTGGTCAAGCTGCCTGTGGAGGAGCCTTTCAACTTCTTTGGGCGAAACTCGCAGCACTGCCTCCTGCTTTGAAATCAGGCCTTCGGCGCAGAAATCAAACGCGGTTTTGACAGAAGCCTGTGCGGTCCTTTTTGCGGTGCGTGTCTGAAGCAAAAAAAGCTTTCCATTTTCGACAGTGAACTCGAAGTCCTGCATGTCGCGGTAATGCGTTTCAAGCAGGTGCGCTGTTGCAAAAAGTTCTTCAAAAATTTGGGGCATTGTTTTTTTGAGTTCTTCAACAGGCATTGGGGTGCGGATGCCTGCAACTATGTCTTCTCCCTGCGCGTTTGCCAAAAACTCGCCAAACAACTGTTTTTCCCCGCTTGAGGGGCTGCGCGTGAAGGCAACGCCGGTGCCTGAATCATTTCCAAGGTTTCCAAAAACCATTTCCTGCACAGTTGCCGCAGTGCCAAGCGAGTCATCAAGGCTGTGTATTCTGCGGTAGGCGATTGCGCGCTTTGAGTTCCAGGACTCGAACACCGCACTTACTGCCATGGAGAGTGCTGGAAATACCCCCTGTGGGAACTGTGAACCAGTTTTTTCTTTCACGAGTTCCTTGAATTTTTGCGTGAGTTCTTCAAGGTCTTCTGTGGACAATTCATTGTCATGCGCAAGGCCACTTTTTTGTTTTAGTTCCGCGATTTCTTTTTCAAACAGTTTTGGGTCAATGCCGAAAACGACTTCGCCAAACATCTGCACAAGTCTCCGGTAGGAGTCCCATGCAGAGCGCGGGTTTTTGGTGGTTTTTGCAAACGCGTGCACGGTTGAGTCGTTCATTCCAATGTTTAAAATCGTGTCCATCATTCCAGGCATTGAGACCGGGCTTCCGCTCCGCACTGAAACAAACAATGGGTTTTCAGTAGAGCCGAATTTTTTCCCAGTTTCTTGTTCAAGCCTCTCCACTGCAGCCGAAAGCTCTTCTGCAAGCCCGCTTGGCCATTTTTTCCCCGCCTGAAAGAATTCCCTGCAGGCGTGCGTGGAGACCGCAAAGCCTTTTGGCACGTTCAACCCGATTGACGTCATTTCGCAAAGTTGCGCGGCCTTGTTGCCCAAAACTGCGACGTTTTGGGGTGAATTTGCGTTTTTGACATCGGAAAAAAAATAAACAAAATTTTGGCTTTCGCTTAAGGGGTTTTCAGTGGCCTTCGACAATTGCATAAAAAAAACCCTTGCGGGAGTTTACGCCGCATATATGAACCATCTGCGATGGTTCGGCAATATGGCACATAATTTTGTATTACTATAGAAAAGTGGGTGTCCTGAAATTTATAAAGGTTGCTGGACAAAAACACTAACTTTTGTTCATGTCCGCTGAATTTGTTTCCCAAGTATTTCTTCCATTTCTTTTAGGAATTCCTGTTTTTTTTCCGCTGGAAATTTTATGCCGGCAGCGATTTTGTGGCCACCACCTTCTGTTCCAACGCCCCAGCGAGCTTGGAGTTCTTTGAAGGCCTTGCCAAGGTTCAGTCCGCGGCGGATGAGTTCTCCTGTTGCGCGCCCGCTTGCTTTCACCGAGCCGTCGGGGTTGTGCGTGAGTGCAATGATGGGCTTGTTTTCGGAAATCGCGCCTGACCCGTACAGCATTCCCGCGACTATGCCGATGATTGAGTCTTTTATCCTGTTACCGGCGTCGAAAAAATAAAAGCTCTTCATTTCCTCGACTCCGCGCTCTTTCATCAGCTCTATTCCTTCGCGGAGCTGTTTTCTGTGCTCTGCCAAAAGGCCCAACGCGAGGTGGTATGCTTCTCCGCGGTCGCCCATGCAAAGTGAAAGTGCTACGTTGTGATGCCCCCAGCGCCCGCATGCATTTAAAACTGTCCCGAATTCTTTTGCGTCACGCAGGGGGCTTTGCTTTTGTTCTTTTTCAAGTGTGTAGACTTCGCCGAACATTTCCTGTATTTTCCAGTCAGGCACGTTATTCCGGTTCATGTGCAGAATAAGAGCTGTTGCAAGGCGTTTTTTTTCGTCCACTGAAAGGCTTTCGTAGTTGCGCCAAGCCTCGCCTTCTTTCAGGTCTATTCCTGCGCCAAGAATGAATTCAGCGCACGCTTTTTCGTTTGCGGTCAGGCCTGGAATTATGGGGTTTGAGGAAAACAGCAAAAACTGTACTAGTGGGCGCGAGATTCTGCCATAGAGTTTCAGGTCACTTTTTTTTGATAACACATTGGCAGAAATTCCTTCCTGCAATATTTCTTTGTTGTGGCCAATCAACCCGGTTGCCTGTTCCTGCATGTCCCCCAAGGCACCGACTACTGCAAGTGCGGCCAGGTCTTTGTTGTCTCCAAGTTCCCGCGCCACCATGTAAGCCGTGCCGGCAGCACTGATTTCGTTCCCGCCATCAACCCCAAACAGCAGGGGATTCAGGTGATAAGGCCATTCTTCTTTTTCCGGCTGGTGGTGGTCGATGACAAAAAAATTTTCCTTAATGATTTTTTTAAGCAGGCTAAGCTGCCCTGAGCCAAAGTCAATGAAAATGTAATTCTCCGCACTGCCTGCAATTTTTTGGATTTCTTCTTCGTAAAGCTGTTTTAGGATTTTTGTGGAAAATTTTTTTCCAAGCCTTTTGAGCGCGGTGCACATTACGCCTGCGGCACTCAGGCCGTCTGCGTCGTAGTTGCTTACAACCAAAAAATTGTCCCTGCGGCGGATTTCTGCTGCCAGGCCGCGGGCTTGCCCCACAAAGGATTGGTTCATGAAAATTATTTTGCTTGGGTTTTGTTTTAAAACAATCCACAGGGCGCCCTTCCGGTGCGAAGGGAAAGAGTTTAATCCTCTAACGTGGATAGTGTTTTTTGGAATGATTCAAATTACCGGCCTTTCGAAGAAAGGCCACATCTGCGCCGTAAACTCGCGCAAGGGTTTTTGCCATGGGTTTGTTTGAATGGCTTTTTGGGTGGCTTTTTAAAAGCCGCAAAACGGCCAAAAAGACTGAAGTGTGGGAAATAGAAAAAACACTTTCTTATGTAGAAGAAGCGTGTGCTGTTGACTCTGAAAGCCTTGAAAAAGAAATCTTTTCACGATTATCGGAAGTAAAGCACCTCCTTAAAACGCTTGATTCTGCAATCGGGGAAGCGCGCAAAAAAAATGTTTCTCTTTCCGAGGGGAATTTTGGCCTGCGCCGCCTGGTCGTGACCTCCCGTGATGGGCTTCTTAACCGGTTTTCCCAGTTGTCAAAAAAACTCGAGCCGCCAAAAACCACTAGTGCCTCTGAAGTCTACAACTATGCCGTGTCCTCAAAAAAAATTGTCAGGGAAGAAGTAATCCAGTCACGCAAAAACATTGCATACACCAAGGCTCTGCTTGCAGGAGAAATCAAGGCGATTGGCCAGTCACTTGAGGAGATTGACTGGGTTTTTTCCGCCATGCAGGAATCATTTGAGAAAAACAAGGTCGCGCGCCTTGAAGAGTTCAGAAAGCAGTTTTCCGGCCTCGAGTCAGCCATGAAAGAGCGGGAGGCAATTGAGGGAGAATGCAAAAAAAGCCTTGCCCTTGCAAATGATATTTCTCTTAAAACAAAAAGGCTTTCAATTGACATTGCTGAATTGAAGAATTCTTCTTTTGCGCACGAGCTTTCCGGCCTTGAAGCTAAAAAGAAAGTTTTTTTTGACGAAAAAGGGGCGTTGCGGCAGAAGTTTCTTGCAGTACTTGAAAAAGTTGACAAGCCTCTTACAAGGTTCCTGAAAATAGCCTCTTCCAATGACGGCATCGTGTCGCATGAAGAGCGTGACCTTGCAAACTCGTATTTTCAGAACGTGCTTGTTGCCTCAAAGCGCGACCCAAAAGGCGAGCAATTGAAAAAAATCCTTTCCCGTGTCCTTGCAATGGTTGAAGGCGGGGCCATTTCCATGAAGGAAAAAGAAAAGGAGAAACGCATTCAGGCACTGCGCGAAGTGATGGAGTACGATTTTTTTTCAGAGATTTTCTGGAAACTGAACTCGCTTGAATCGGAAATCATGGCAATTGATAAGAAAATTTCCGAGTTTCCGCTGAACAAAAAAATTTTTGATGCAGAACACGAGCTTGCAAGTGCCCAAAGGGAGCTTTCAGCTGCAGAGGAAACGGTTAACCGCCTTGGCCTTAAGGAAAAACAGAAAGAGGTGGAGATTTTGTCTGCAAAGGGGCTTGCAGAAAAGCTTGCAAGCGGGATAACCGAAAAGCAGGTTGTTATAAAGATTGAATAAAATACCCACGACTAACGTCGTGGGTTTTTACTCCCCGTCAACGGAAAAAATCCGGTTAAAACAGCCGTCTAAAGACGGCGGATTTTTTGGGTTGTTAGAGTTTTTCAACTGAGTCGCAAAAATTCCCGATTGTTTTGAGCGTGTTTTCGCCTTTTTTCGAGTCAATGGCAAGGATAATTGTTTTTATGCCAAGCCCCTGGAGTTTTGAAACAAGTGTGTGGAAGAACTTTTCCACCCCTTTTGCTTCATTATAAATCAGCAGGGCATTTAGGGAGTCAAACACCAAAAAACCGTTTGAGTTTTTTTCGGATATTTTTTTTTCAACCTCGGAGAACAGGATTGAAAGGTCCTCCTGTTCTTCAAGCACGGTTATATGCTTGTCTGTTTTCCCATTCTCATTGGCGGGGCTTGCATCTATTATTGACAAAGATTCTGTGGGCGTGTTTGCTTCTTTTAATTGTGACAATATTTTTTGCCCAGGCATGCCTATGGTTACAAGGGTTCCTTTAAGCCCGTTTTTTATGAACAGGCGCAGAATCGAATTTTTAGCTGCCTGCATTTTTTCAGGGTCGATGACAAAGAGGGCAGCATATTCCGCGCCGAGTTTTGAAAGCCTTTTTTCCACTTCAAGGTCTGTTTTTCTGGAAGGTGAAAGAACTTCAAGCAGTTTGTCCTCGCTCCAGGGGGATTCAGAACCTGCCTTGGGGGTTTTTTGCCGGAGGTTCATTTGAGGTCCTCGAAAACCTTTGCGTTAATCAGGATGCTTAAACCGTTTTTGTCTATTTTGACGGGCTTGAGTTCTTCTGTAATGCTTGTGTTCCTCATTTTTATGACTGCAATGCTTCGGACAAACTTGTTCCTGATTTTTGTGTGGTACAGGAGTATAACACCGTCTGCAACGTATTCTTCAAGGCCAAACAATGACCTCTCGCGGTCAAGGGTGATTTCGTTTGTCACTATGCTTGTGCAGTTGATTTTTTTGAGCATTTTTCCAAGTGAAACAATTTTTTTCCTCGCGTCAAGCTCGCGCTCAAAAAATAGCCTGAATATTACGCCGGGGTCAATGACGCATCGTTGCGCGGAAATTGCCTGTATGTTTTCTTCAATAGTGTTTTTTAGGCGTTCAAAATCGTAAAGCTCGATTGGGATGATGCGGAGCTTGTCCTGGTCAACGAGTTTTTTTAGGTCCCAGTCGAATTCTTTTGCGCCCTCAATAATTGAGGCTTCCGGCTCTTCAAGCGAGATAAGCACGCCGTTTTCGTTGTAATCGGTTATTCCTTTGTATAGGTATTGCCAGCAGAAAAGCGTTTTTCCGCTTCCGGGGTCGCCGCTTAAAACAACCAGGTTCCCTTTGGGTATTCCCCCGGAAAACATTTCGTCCAAGCCAGGAATGCCTGTTTTTGTGCGTGGAAAATCAAATTGGCCTTTTTTTATCATGGGGACATCCTGTTTTTTTGTAAAAAACAATTAGTATCCAATGCTTTTAAACCATTTGCCTGGGGTTGTTGTGGCAGCAAAAAACTGGCAAAAGAAACATTCGCCTTATTGTTCACTTGCCCGTTTTGTTGGTTCACACTGGCGTACGTTTCGCGTCCTCAAGCGCACTTAAGCAAAATAGCCCGATATGGCATTACTGGCTACTCGAAAAGGGGCATATGCGCGTCACGGGCTCACGAAAGTTGCCACAGGCGGGGGCTGCCGGGGGATGCCCTTGAACCGGGCACCGGTTCACTGGAGCTGTAACATCGGCTCGTGCTTTGTGAACGCCACTCCAGGGCATTCGTGAACGCCACTCACGGCGTTCGGGTGAACCAGGGGGGTTTTTCCATGCAGGGGCTCACAGATTCTTTTAATAAGTCCTTTTTCGTAGTTTTTTCTGGCATGGATTCAAAGAACAAAAGGCTCTTGGATGCAACGAAAAGCCTCCTTGAATCTGACACGAGCCAGAGTGACATTCTTTCAAGCCTTACTGACACCGGCTTAAGCGAAAAAGAAGCAACTGAGATAATAGAGAAATCCCAAAATGAAATCGAGCAGCAAAAAAAAGCCAGTTCTCCTTTGGTGGAAAAAAAAGGCCTGATTGGAAGCCTGTTTGGGCTGCGCAAGCCAAAAAATGAGCCTTTAAAGCCAATTGAAAAAAACGATTATTCTGTCCAGCCTGCGGGGGTTTTTGAAAAAAAAGAAAAGCCTGAAGAGCTTTTTAGTGAAAAGTCTTTCCAGGAATACCTTAAAAAAGAAGAGAGGCCGACGGGTGGTTTTCGCGAGATTCTTCCCGTGCGCGTGAGTGATTTTGACAAGCTTATTTCAAAAGGCGGGCTCAAGCGGGGCGACACCATCCTTGTTTCTGGTGGTTGTGGCACGGGAAAAACGACTTTTGGCATACAGTCAATTTACAACGGTGCACTGAATGGCGAAAAAGGGGTTTACCTGACCCTTGAGGAAAGCCCCCAGAAGATGAAGGAGAACATGAAGCAGAACTTTGGCTGGGACCTTGAAGCACTTGAGCGGGAGGGAAAGCTTGCAGTGATAAAAATCGATCCACTAACTATTGCGCGTGCGGTTGAAGCCACGCTGACAAAAGAAAGGGGAGGTTTGTACATCGAGTTTGAGCAGTTTGACCTGCCGTTCCAGTTTGACCTGCCGTTCAAGCCCGACAGGGTTGTAGTGGATTCTTTGTCCGCGCTTTCAATCGCGTTCATGGAGAACGAACAGGGGTACAGGCAGTATTTGAGGCACTTGTTTGAAACCCTTGAGAAATATAACTCGGTTAACTTTGTTTTTGGCGAGACCGAGCAGGACCCAAGCGTTTATTCACGGTCAGGCATTGAAGAATTTTTGTCAGATGGGGTAATAGTCCTTTACAACATCCAGATACACAATATCCGCCAGCGCGCACTCGAAATCCTGAAGCTTAGGAGTTCCAACCACATCCGAAAAATAACGCCTTACAGGATAGGCGAGCACGGGATAGAAATTTTCATCAACCAGGAGATTTTCAGGGAGGATTAAATTCCAAGTAATTCTTTTATTTCCTTTATTTTTCTTGGGTTGATTGAAACATGCTGCTCGTTAGTTGACTGCTTTGCAAGCAAGTAACTCTCGTTAATTAGTTCTTTAATTGCCTGTTTTATTGCTTTTTGGCCTTTTTTGTTGGAGCGGATGTGGTCTGGGAGGCCTTTGCTTAGGTTAAAAATCGCCGTGTGTGCTCCGCCAATTTTTCCAATGTTTATCAGCTTTCTCAGAATAAATTTCTTGATTGAATCCACTTCTTCGGACATTTATTCAAAAAAGTGAAAAATCTGCTTAAAAAATGTTTCATTTCCATAATGGAATGTTAATATGCCAGGACAAAATATATAAATAGTTTTGTGGCCACTAATTTATGTGATGATATGGCTAACCTGTTCTTGGACTTTTTAGGAGACAATCCAAATACGAGACTTTTGGAGTTTTTGATAACCGGCAGGGAATTTGATTACAGCCTTACAGACATGGCAAAAAATTCAGGTATTGGCTGGAGCACGTTGCACAGGATTTTCCCTCGAATAATAAAGCAAAAAATAGTTATTCAAACAAGAGAAATAGGCAGAGCCAAACTCTTCAAGCTTAACCAAAAAAATGAAGAAGTAAAAAAACTAATAGAAATATACGATAGCTTGCTTGCAAAACAGCTTGAACAGGCTGAAGAAAAAAAACTTCTCGCAGTTGCAAAATAATTCATTTTTTCTTTGCCGGCTCTTTTTTTTCCGTCTGCTCAAACCCAAGCTCGATTTTGTACATGCGGAACTTGTCCATGGACATGAACTCGTCCACAAACATTCCAAGGTCCTCGATGGCAGGGGTTTTTGCATCCCCCTCAAGTGCGGTGAAGAAGGCGTCAATGCTTGCAGCCCTGATTTTTCCAATGAGGGAGTGCACGAACTTGACGACTGTTTTTGGGTTCTCGTAAATAAGGAGAGTCGAGATTGAGTCAAAGAGCACTGCGCGGGGTTTTTGTTCCTCGATTGCACTGCTTATTGCAAGGCTGAGTTCAACAAGGGCGTTTGGGGAAACGACAAACACGCAGTTGTCTTTTTTTTGCACGTTGGTTTCAGCAGTGCTTGTTATGGCGTCAATGAAATAAAATTTTTTGACGTCAACCTTGGCTTCCCTTAGGCTTACAAAAAGGTTTGAGTAAAGCTCGTTTAGGCTCACGTAAAGCACGCGCGGGTATTTGCCGCCCATGTACTCTGCAAGGTAGTGGATGTTTTTTGTGTAGTCCTCGCCATGGATTGTGAGAAGCATAATCTTTGATTCTTTTTTTACCTCTTGTTCCGGTTTCTGCATTTTGTCAAAATTAAAAGTTTTTGGGGCTTCTTCTTTTGGCTTTTCAGGCCTTGGCTCAAGGAGTTTTTTTTCAAGCGGGGAGTGGACGATTATTTCTGTGACTATCCCTTTTTTTTCTTCGAAAAAATTGGAAAACTTTTTCTGGCCTGGCGGCTGCACTGGCTTTGTTTTTCCCTCTTTTTTGAAGATTTTTGAAAAAAATCCTTTGCTGTTTGTTTTTTTTTCTGTAACCATTTGCAAAACCTTTTAGTGGGAGGGAGGGTAGAGCGGCTTATTTTTTAGTTTCTTTCAGGTTTTTTATTCTTTCTCCGATTTCGACTATTTTTTCCTTGTAGTCTGCAAGGTTTTTCTTGTAGGAGGACGCGGGCATTATTCCTTTTCCGAAATACTCTGACTGCAGGGACTTTATTAGGCTGAGGGTTTTTTGTTTTTCTTTTTCAAGGCCCGTCAGCTCGTTTTGCTCCCTTGCCCTTGACAAAACTGCACGGCCGGCCACAAAGATTATCACTGCAACCCCAAGCACCAAAAGGCCGTACTGTTTTACCATGCATGTGGGGGAGCATGTTATTACAAGGCTCAGTTTTTTTTCCGATGAATTGCCAAAAGAGTCTGCCGCGCTTACCACCGCTTCAGTTGCCCCAAGGCCTGCCGTGGAAAACGTTGGGCTTGCTTCAAAAATGTTTTCTGCGGTTTTTGACAGCGGGAACTGCCTGCCTCCGAGTGAAACCTTTAAATCCGGTGCAACGAGCGTCTTGCCGTTTGGGTAAGTGGCTTTTATTGAAAACGTTACCTGTTCCCCAAAGTCAAAAGTTGATGCTTTTGGCTCAATGATTTCTATCAGGATGGGGGAGATTTGCACGCGGATTTTAAGCGTGCTTTTTCCCCCAATGTGGCCTGTTTGCGTGTTTTTTTCTGCCAGGACTTCGAGTTCAAAGTCGCCTGGTTTCGCGTCAAGGGGAAGCCCATACTCAAAAAAATATGTTCCGTTCTGCTTGTTTTCCAGAAAAATTTTTTCCCCTTTTGCACCCCAGAAAACAGCGTTTGCGTCAACAACCGGCTCGCCGGCGTCCCTTATTTCAGCGTTGATGGAAAGTTTTTCACCCCGGAAGTAGGAACCTTCAGCCGGGCTCATGAACCTTATGAGGAGAAAACCCGCTTCCCTTTTTTCGTTCATGGTTATTTCTTTGAAGGCACTTCCTTCAGTTGATGAAAGCTCTGCCACCCATTTGCCAGCCAAGTCAAGAAAACTTGTCTCCAGGGAGTAACTGTAGCCGCCTGAAGCAGGGCAAAGGAAATCCGAGTCAAGAATAACCCGGTTTCCGGATTTTACGGATAAATTGTTTGTGCGGCTTTGCGTGCACTCAATTGTGAAAATTATTTTGTCGCCTTTTGAGTACTCGCCAGAAGGAGTGTCAAGTGCAAGGGCATATGCAAGCGGGATGGAAAAAACAAGTGAAAGCATGACTAAAACTGTTTTTTTCAAGTGTGCTTCCCCCTGCTTTTTTTCCTGGTTTCCAAAAGCTTTGCCTCAAGCTTCATCATTTTTTCGTCGTAATCTTTTCTCGACATCAAACCCTTTTTAAAGTATAGGTCCTGTGCATGTTCTAGTTCCCCTGTCAGCCTTTTTTCCTCTTCTTGGCGGTTTTTTGCCTGCATTTTTTCCTTGCCCAAAAACTTGGAAACAAGCACAGCGGCAACTGCGATAAGCACGGCAAAAACCAGTAAAAAGTTTTTTTGCGCCACGCCAAGGAGTGTTCCCTGCAAAGCAGTAATGTTTTCACTTGCTGGGTTGATTTTTTGGCCTGCTTCATTTTGAACGGGCCCCTGCACTGGCCTGGGTTGCTTTGGCAAAAAAATTGTTTTTGACACATTGGCCGTGTTTCCAAAACTGTCTTTTGCAGCCGCGGTCACTTCCAACCCACCATCTTCTTCAACCGAGCTTGTCCTGTACTCTGCTTCAAAAAAGCCAAGTTCATTGACCGGCGCATTTTGTGATGAAACTGTTTTTGCACCGCTTTTGAATTCCACCAGAATGCTTTCGCCAAAAAGGGGAAGCCGTTTTTTGTTTGCCTCTCCACTGACTTTTACCAGGTCCCCAAGCATGTATGAATCCTGTTGCGTTGAAAGTGAAAGCTCAAGCACTGGTGCAATGGCATACGCTGCGGTTATTTCAATTGTTTCCCCGGCCACACCAGCAGTGAACAATACCCATGTTTTGCCGCCAGTGTTTTCCGGCACGGTTGCAGAGCCTGAAAAAACCCCGTCAAGGGCTTTTTCGTCTTTTCCCTGCCCATTGTCAAAGAGTTCAATTTCGCCAAAAAAACCTTTTG
>JAUSEO010000081.1 GCA_030651515.1 archaeon
AACTCATCGCGCAATCGGCACCCCAGCCCTTTTCATATATCCCAATCACAACCTTATACCGGCAAGTGAAACCTCTCCACCCGGTTTTATTTTTTTAAAATCCTCTTTTTACCGCACTCTTTAAACCTATTACTGTTTCTTTTACTGCTTTTTTAGCCTTTTGCGCCACGGCCCCGGCCGCTTGCTCCACCTGTTTTGCGGCTGTTGCAACCAGCTCTTTTTTGGCATGTCTTGCCCTTACGGCCTTCTCTGCTTCAATCCAGTTCTCCAGGTCCCTTCCGCCGGCCCTGCCGTTTTTTTCATAAAGCTCATACGCCGCCTTTTCTATCTCTTTATGCAGGTTCATTTCTTTCTCCTTAAAAATGGTTTTATGATGGTTACCCACAGCAAGGCTTGCTGGAGAGGGGTCACTTGAGCCTCTTTCTTACATCCGTCAGTACAAGGTTATAATCCTTTCTCACCTCGGCCATTACCTTGTTCGTCTTCTTGTTCATCTCCGCAAGGAGACTGTCGCCTTTTTTCTTCAGGATCCTAAGCTCTTTTTCGATATCTATCTTTTTGCCCTTCTTTTTTAACGCCGTTACCTCTTTATGGAATTTATCGCTTACGACTTTGAGTTCCTTTTCGAGTTTCTTCCGTACCTTTGCCAACTCGTTGTACACCCGTGTCTTCATGTCAGGCTTTTTGAATACCTTTTTGACTAACTTCTTGAGCGGGTTTTTCACAAATCGCCTCCTTTGGTTTTTTGCAAACCTCAATCCGATTCAATCACGCGTTCGGTGGAGCGCCTTGTTCGCCCATTTACTTCTTTTGCCACCTTTTTAGCATGTAGGTTGGGCTGAAACGAAGTAAAGCCCAACAAAATACGGTCATTCATCCCCCACACCTTTGTCAAAACTCATCGCGCAATCGGCACCCCAGCCCTTTTCATATATCCCAATCACAACCTTATACCGGCAAGTGAAACCTCTCCACCCGGTTTTATTTTTTTAAAATCCTCTTTTTACCGCACTCTTTAAACCTATTACTGTTTCTT
>JAUSEO010000061.1 GCA_030651515.1 archaeon
ATCAATCCCGCGTGCATCGCTTGCGTTGAGTTCCAAAAAGTTTTGTTCAAAGCTTTGTGGAAAGAGCTCTTTTGCCAGGGCAATTGCCGTTGAGGTTTTCCCTATTCCCGCGCGCCCTGCAAAGAGCATGTTTGGGACAGACCGGTTTTTTGCGTATTCTCCCAGTTTTTTTGTTATTTCCGTGTGGCCCACCACTTCTCTGAGTGTTTTTGGCCTGTACTTTTCAATCCAGGGAAGCCCTTCATTCATTTCAAAAACCTTTTTTTTCCTTGAAATATTTCCTCTCCGTGAAGGTGTTTTAAACGTATAAGAATCATATTTTGCGCGGGTTCACGGGAGCGGCGCCCGCTTGCGAGCGTATGTGCCCCTTCTTCAAAGTGGTGGTAATTCAGCCCTGCAGTCGCCCCGGAGAGGAGACATGTACGCGCTGCGGGCTCACGCAAGGGCCCCCTTCTTGTTGTTTTTAATTCTTAATGCTTTAGAAAGTAGTATGTTTTCATGAACCGGGATAATGCGTTAAAGATTGGCTTTGTTTTCATTGTCTCGTACGTTTTTTTGTTCGTGCTTTCCTCGGTTAATAGCTGGACGGGTTTTACAAAGTGGCATGCAACTCTTGATATTTTCAGGCTTGATTACCTTTTTGCCCTGATGCCTGTAGCTGGTTTTTTCTTCATGTTTTTTCTCATTGACTGGATTGAGGCTTTTTTTGAGACAAGGTTTACCCGCACGCCGTGGTTTGCCGTTTTTGTTTTGGTGATGGGCGTCGTGGCTTTCTATATTGCGTCTTTCTGGTTTTTCTGCAATGTTTTTGGGTTTTCGACAAATGAGGCCTGTGGCCAGCAGGGTGCAAAAACCACTCTTGAATACCTGTCCTCAAAGGTTGATACCAAAAACGTGGTTGTCAACTTTTTGTCAGGCCTGCCTGGAGCCGGGCCTTTTTTTGGCTCTTTTCTGAGCACTAGTTTTTTCAGGCTTTTTTTGGAGAGTGCCTTTATTCTTTTCCTGCTTTCGGCAGTTTTTGGCTGGGCGGCAAGGCTTCTTTACTTTAAGCTTGAAGGGGCAAAGGCTTAAACCGCCCTGTTATTGCGGGGGTTTTTTAAAAGTTTTTGAGTAATTGTTTTTTTTGGGGAAAGGGGTGTCATTTATTTTCAGGACTGCGTTGCGGCTTTATTTATCGAACATTTCAAGCGTGCTTGGGTTCGGGCTTCTCCTGGTTTTTGTGCTTTTTTTCCTGAGCATGCAGGGCGTTTTCATTTCAAGCGGCTCAATTTTTTTCACTTATGCTGTTCCGGCTGCTACGTACCTCGAATCCTTGGTTTTTGGGGCAGTGTTCCTTGGGTTTCTTTTCGCATACTCTGTTTTCACAATCACAGTCGTGTTTGCGGTGCGCTCCCAGCTAAGCCATGTGAAACTCCACTATTATTTTTCTGATAAAATAAGGCGGTTTGCAGTCAAGTATTTTGTTTTTTTGGCCCTGTTTTCGCTTGCATCATTTTGCCTTTCCGTCCTTTTGGGGTTCGCAGGGCTAAAGGTGCTTGGTTTTCTCCTTTCAGCCGCCGTAGTGTTTTTCCTCATGTTTTTGCCCCAGGCAATAGTTGTTGACGAGGAAAGCATGTCATCATCACTGCAGAATGCGTTGGAGTTTTCATTAAAGCACAAAAAAACAACGTTTCTGGTCTTTTTGTCATCCCTATTGGCTGTTTTTGTTCTCTTGGCTTTAGAGTTTGCCCTGAACTTGTTCTTGCTTCCTGGCGAGTTTTTGTCGCTTCTTTTAGTTTCACTTTTCCTTGTGCCGTTTATTGAAGTTGTCAAGACTATTTACTACCTGGAAAAAATGGGCTTAGTGAAAAATGTTTCCCTGAAAATGCAGTGAGCTTTGTCACTGCCTTTTTCCAATGATGCAGGCGTGGGCATTTTTTGAAAACAATGACTCCATTTCGTCCGCGTCAATGGCGGAGAAGTTTTTCTGCATCCCGTTTTTGAGCAGTTCCATGTTTTCCTCAATCCCTGCCTGCCAGCCGCTTTCAATGAAAATGCCTGTGTTGGTTTTGAGTGCTTTTTTTGCCTCTGCAGAAATAATTGAAAGTTTTTCCACAAAATTTTCCGCTTTTTGGGCCCTGACAATTATTGCATTATCGCATTCCTGTGCTGAAATCCTTTTTTCTTTCTCTGAAAATGCCTCCTGAAGGGCTTTGAGTGCTGCCGATATATCCTCTTTCAGGCTGCTGGTTTTTTTGTCAAAAAATTTTTCAGGGAAAAGCTCTGCTGCCATGCTGAGCATGTTGGTGTTCCCGTGGATTTGCTCCGTGAACAGGGATTTTTTTTGCCTGAGGCAGTTAAGGAAAATGATCCCATCTGTTTTATCAAAAAGTTTAAGCTTGTACTTTGAGTCAATTGCTGCCGCGAGCACAAAAGAGTTGTTTTTTCCTGCCTGGAATGCTTTTGCAAAATGTTTTGCGAACTCGACTGCTTTTTCTTTTTGCTTTTGCGGCATTTCTGTTTCCTCGCCAGGGGACATGTTGAGTGTGACTGCCGGGGTGAACTGGCTGTTTTTATGCAAGTGCAGCTGGTTGAGCTGTTCAAGCGTGAACACGGCGGCTGTTTTTGTTTCAGCAGCACTTTTTTTTTCAAGGGGTTTTGCAAAAAACTCGTTTAATCCCCGCAAGGCTGGCTGGATTGTTGTCTTTCTTGCCTGTGTGAAAAAAAATTCCTGCAGTTCAAGGAAAGAGTAAGGGTGTGCTTTTTGCGCGCAGGAAAGCACGGTGGATGCAGCGAAAGGTTTTGTCGAGTAATCATGGATGCCGTGGAGGAATATTTTTTGCTTGAAATGAAGCTCTTTTGCTTTTTGGGGCACTGCTTTGAGCCAGTTGTACTGCCTTGAAATCTCGTTTTCGGGCACCGCTTCTTTTGCCGCAATTTTTTTTTCAGCGTCAAAAACCGGGAGCCCAAGCCGTGCATACTGGTAGTACGTTTTTGTCTGCCCGAATTCAAGGAGTTTTTCTGCAGCCATGTCCCTTATCAGCGAAGTGGTGAAATATCTTGTTCCAAGGGATTTCAGTTTTTCCTCGACTTCAGAGCTTATTTTTTCCGCCAGCTGCCTGCTGACGCGTGTTTCGTTCACAAGGGACTTGGTTATATTCCCCCTGTTGAATGGTTCAAGCTTTTCTTTTGAGGTGAAAACCCTCATTTTGCGGAACGAGTGGAAGACTTTTGCCGCTTCGGGGTTTGCTTTTTTTAGCTGTTCAAACGCGTTTTTAAGGGTTTCTTTTTTGTCAAGCTCCAGGCCTTTTAGCTGCTGGATTATTTTGAGGACTTCCCATTTCGTGGCCCCGGCTTCCTGGAACTCTTTTGCTATTTTTTCAATGAATGGGTTGACAAGTTTTTCTGGCATTCAATGATTTGTTGGAAAACTTAATTAAAAACAGGACACGCAAAAAACCAGCTTAAGTTTGCAAACTTTTTATTAATTGTTTGTTCGGTTAGTTAATCAACTGGCTTTTGTGGGGGGAGTTTTTTTTGCCTGTGTCTGAGCTTGACAAGATTGACCTGCGTATTCTCCAGAGCCTTCTTGATGACGGCAGAATGTCTTTCAGTGCTATTGCAAAGGAAGTCAGCCTGACTGATGTTGCAATCAAGAAACGTTTTGAACGCCTCAAGCGCAAGGGTGTCATTGCGGCAATTTCTGCAAACCTTGACCTCAAGGCGCTGGGTTATGAAAACCCTATTTTTGTCCAGATTCGTTCAGAGATTTCAAAAAACAAGAACCTTGTCAAGAGGCTTAAGGAGTTTGACTCGGTTGTGGAGCTTTACCAGATTCTTGGGGAATACAACCTTTTTGCAAAGCTCGTGGTTCCAAACCTTGAAGTGGCTGAAAAATTCATTGAGTCGCTTGGAACGCTTGACGGCGTTTTGGACATAAAGACTTCAGTCATCCTTTCCGAACTGAAAAAAACGAATTCCCTGCCGATTTTTTCGCTCCAAAAAAAACTCTGAAGCCAAAAACCCATTCGTCAATTGACGAAAAGCTTTTTATTTTCTTCGGCTTACTGTTTTTTTCATGGTTTTGCGGTTTCATTCAAGGGCACAGGTTTCAGTGGAACTCATAATAATTTTTGCCGCAGTGGTAGCAGTTGCCCTGCTCCTTATAACACAACTGCAGAAAACAACCAAGGAAGGTTCTAAAGTCATAGATGACAAGGCAAAGGACATTTTTGACCAGATAAGTGAAATAGATTGACTGCCACAAAGGCCCAGTCAAGCATTGAGTTTCTTTTGCTGCTTGCAGCGTCAACTGCAGCCCTGCTTGTCCTTGTGGGCGCTTCCAAGGCAGTGTTTTTTTCCGGGCTTTTTGCACTTGACATACAGAACGCACAGGGCTTTCTTTCCGAGCTGAATGCAAAATCCGACATGCTTTCTTTTTTTGGGGAAGGCTCTTTCCTGAAGGCAAAGGCGAGTTTTTTTGGCTCTGCACGGATTTTTTCAGAAGGCGGTTTTGTCCTCATCGAGGTAAAGAGCCCTGTTCTTTTGCAGTCAAAACTTCTTCGGCAAAAAACTTCAACCGAGGTAACCGCTTTTGTGCCTGAAACAAACGGGCATGTTTTGGTTGAACTGGTCCGCACAGGGACAGGGGTTTTAATCAAAGACAGTGACTCTTAGCCTGGCTGGTTCCATGTTTTCGTCAAGGAAAAAAGTTTCAGAAGAAAACGCTTTTGCCCCACGGGGGTTTCCTACGGGGATTTTTTTCTCCCCCACAATTATCTCGCCGTTTTTTTCGCCAAACGCCAGCCTGAAATCTTTTCTTAGCTCTTCGGCTGAAAAAGTTTTTTTTGCCTGCCACACTGTGAGAAGGTCGTGGGTTTTCTGTGCAATTGCAAGCTCGGTGAAATGGTTCATTTCAGGTGCCTTGAGCGTGGAAAGAAAAACAATGATGACGATGAACCCGAGAATGCAGTCAAAAAGCGCATAATGGCCGCTGCTATTCACAGGCAGTCACCTCAAGGAGTGTTTTCCTGTTTTTTCCCCAGTCTACGATGAATCTCTGTGCGGCCAAGCATTCTGAAAAATTTTTCCCGCCGTAATCAAAGATTGTTTCTTTTTCCCCGTTTTCATGCATGGCCTGTATTTTTTTCACTGTAATTCCGGCAATTTGCGCCTGTTCCCTGCCTGCATTTCTGAGCGCCTCAAGCGAAACGGCATTTGGCCTGACACGGCCAAGGCTTGGGTCAAAAACGGCTGCTCCCAAAAACGGGTTTTCCACGTTGTGGTTTTTAACCATTGAGTCTGCAATGAAAATTGTTTTTCTTTCAAACTCTGCATTTTTTTCGTTTTCAAGTGTTTTTCCCGCAAAACTGCTGGCAGAATAAACCACCACCATTCCCGTGAACAGCATTGCGATTAATGCAAAAGCGCCCTGGAAGGAAAAAAGCCCCCCTTTATCCCGCATAGTGTGCCTCTACTTCAACTTCGATTACAACGCCGTTTTCGTTTGCAGAGATTTTTTTTGCAGGCGCAATGGAAAGCGAGTTCTTAATGAACCCGTTTTTTGTTGCCTGTATTTTTTCATCTTTTGCGTGGCATTCTGTTTCAAGCTCAATGAATTTTCCGCCGCCGTTTGCATAAAACGAGTCAATAAGTGCTGCGCATTTTTCCGCCGCGACCTTTGCCTCAAACGCGTAAAACGCGTCCCGTGTTTTTTCATGCACTGCTTTGGTTGCTTCAAGCCCAAACCCAATTGCCAGGAGAACAATCATTATTGATAGTGTGAAGTCAATCGTGTTCATCCAATTGCCACCACCGCGCTCACTGTATAACCTTGCGGCAGCTTGAATTCAGTTGAATAGCTGGGGCCGCTTATGGTTGCCTTGAACTGCGTGTCCTGCTTGATGCCTCCTGTGAAAAAGAACCACGCAGTGGTGATTCCTTCTTCGCTTGCCACAAGGACAGTGGAGGATTCTTCCAAAACAGTTTCTGAAATTTTTTCTTTTGAACCTTGTTTTTCAATGAAAAATTCAGTCCGTATCCTGCCTGAATCAAACAGGCCCTGTTCGGAAAGCCAAATGATTTTTTCCACTGTTTTTTTCTTTATCTCCTGCGCGTCAAGGTTTTGGCTCCTGATTTCGTTTTCAAGCACGGTTTTCACTGCATCATCAAAGACATTTTCCATTTGAGTTCTCGTGAAAGTCACTTTTTCGATTTCAAGTGCCTGTGCTGAAACAATGTTTGCCTGTTTTTCTGCGCCAAGGCGCGTGTTTTGAAGCGAGATTGCCGCTGCCAAAACAGCCAGGGCAATGACTGCAAAGGAAAAACCCCTGTTTTTCATCCAAAAACAAGTGCCGGAAAACAAACTTAAACATTTCGTCAATTGACGAAAACTGTTTTGTTGTGGTTTTTTATTGTTTTTCCCTCTTTTAATCATTTTAACAACCCGAACAATCAGCATTAATGGGTTTTTAACGGGAAAAATTGGTGTTTTTTGAATGGACAGGGAAAAAAGGGACCTCATTATCAGCTGGGCTACTATAACTTTGGCTTTTTCAATGGTTTTAAGCGAAAATGCTTTGGATTTATTTTCTTTTTTTGAGGTACTGCCGATTGCAGCATTGGGTGTGGGGTCAGGATTCATACTTCACGAGCTTGCGCACAAGTATGTTTCAATACATTATGGCGCCCATGCCGAGTTTAGGGCATGGGATAAAGGCCTCATGCTGGTAATAGTTAGCGCAATTTTAGTTGCATTCGGGTGGTTCCCGTTTTTGTTTGCAGCACCGGGCGCAGTTTACATAATGGAGCATGTTTCAAGAAAGCAGAATGGCATAATTTCCCTTGCAGGCCCTCTTACAAACATTGTCATTGGCGTTGCTTTTATTTTTCTTGGAGTGGTTTTTCCGCTTTTTTCCAAACTTTTTTTCCCGGTTGCATGGATTAATTTTTCCCTTGGCCTTTTCAATCTTATCCCAATTCCGCCACTTGATGGTTCAAAAGTCCTTGCTTGGAATGGTCTAGTCTGGGCGGTATTTTTCATCCCGCTTGCGCTCTTCATTTTTTTGCCGGGCTTTTTCAGGTTTTAGCGCACGTAGCTTAGCCTGATTGTGGAATAGTTTTTGCGGAACTGGTCGTAGGCGTTCATCACGTCTGCGGAAATTGATGGCGGGATTTTTTCAAGTGCTTCGTTTATGTCGGCTTTGCTTACTTCCAGTATTGTAGTGGTTTCTGCGTCCTTAACCCGAGGATTTTTCCTTATTTCTTCAAGCGTTTTTTCCACCGCGTCAGGGTTTTTCTTACCCAACAAAACCTCGACTTTTATGACTTCTATTCCAAACTCAATGGACTCGGTTTTAACGTCTTTTACAACCACGTTTTTGAGGCTCTTTAGTTGTTCTACAAGTTTTTTTGTGTCATCCGGCTCTTTGGCCCAGACCTTGTAGATTACAAAAGCCTCGCCATTGTTTTTTTCAATTGCAATGAGCGAGGCTTCTCTCATTACTCCCTGCAGGTCTGCTCCGCTGTAGCCTTCGGTTTTTTTTGCGAGTTCTTTTAAGATTGTTGGCGGGACTTTTTTCATTGCAGATTGGATATGTTCTTCTGATGCTTCCAATGGCATATTTTTAGCTGTTTTCTGGTTCATGCTCTCGATTTCCTTTAACAGGGCTTCAATGTCTTCTTTGCCATATCCCTCTGTCAGCTCTACAAGCTTCTCAAACTCTATATGCTTTGGCAAATTTATTTTTTTTAACAGACTTTTCAGAAAGGCACTTCTATCGTTCTTAGAAAGTATGCCCTCTATGGGTGTCTTTCTTGTGTGCACTTTCAAAATAGACAAGCGTGTTTCTTCATCAGGCGCGCCAATCATTATTATTTTGTCAAGGCGCCCTTGGCGCAAGAGTGCCGGGTCAATGAGGTCTGGCCTGTTTGTCGCGGCAATGTATACAACGCCTTTGAGTTCTTCGATTCCGTCAAGCTCTGTGAGCAACTGGTTCACGACTCGCGTGTTTCCTACAGTGCCTGAATCAAAGTCCTGACCGCGCATGCTTGCCATTGCATCAATCTCGTCAAAGAAAATTATTGTCGGGCTTACCTGCCGCGCGCGGTGAAAAACTTTTCGAATTCCCCTTTCGCTCTCGCCAAGCCACATTGATATGAGTTGTGGCCCTTTTACTGAAATAAAGTTTGCCTCGCTTTCAGTTGCAACAGCTTTTGCAAGCAGTGTTTTTCCTGTTCCTGGAGGGCCGTACAATAGTATTCCGCTTGGGGCTTTTATGCCCATTTTTTTGAAGTCGTCCGGGCGCTTGAGCGGCCATTCAACTGCCTGCCTTAATTCCTTTTTCACGTTTTCAAGCCCGCCGATGTCACTCCACTGGATGTTTGGAATCTCGATTGTGACTTCGCGCAAGGCACTAGGCTGGACTTCGCGCAATGCCTCCAAAAAGTCCTGTTTGTTGACTTCAAGGCTTTCAAGGACTTCTGCGGGAATTGTCTCCTCTTCAAGGTTTATTTTTGGCAGGTACCTCCGCAGTGCCTTCATCGCGGCTTCCTTTGCCAAGGCCTCGAGGTCTGCCCCGACAAAGCCATGGGTTATTTTTGCAAAGTGGTCCAGGTCGACGTCCTGTGCAAGCGGCATTCCGCGTGTGTGGATTTGGAGTATTTTTTTCCTGCCCTCTTTTGAAGGGACGCCTATTTCTATTTCACGGTCAAACCGCCCGGGCCTTCTAAGGGCTTCGTCAAGTGAGTTCACGCGGTTTGTAGCAGCGATAACAATGACGTTTCCGCGTGACTCCATTCCATCCATTGCTGCAAGAATCTGTGCAACAACGCGCCTTTCAACTTCCCCTATCACTTCTTCGCGCTTTGGTGCAATTGAGTCTATTTCGTCAAAAAAAATAATGCTTGGGGAATTTTTTTCCGCTTCCTTGAAAACGTCCCTTATTCTTTCTTCTGCCTCCCCGACAAATTTTGAGTTATGCATTACAAGCAGTGAATGCCCTGCCAAAAAGTTGGAATAAGGCTCAACACTCAGGTCAAACAGTTCTTTCTCTGCTTCTTGTGCTATTTCTTCAATTGTTGTCCAGCTGACCTCTGCTTTTGCCAGTTTTTGAAGGCTTGGGTCCGGCATGAGCTGTGTTATTTCTTCAAGTTTTCTTTGTGTCAGGTAGTCTCTGCCAGAGATGTATCTTTCTGTCGGTCCTTCCGGCAGGTTTTTGCCGTAAATAAAACCCTTTTTATGTTTTATCTCCTTTAAGAGCGGGGAAAGATTTGGTATTCTTAGGTCATCGCCTTTTTTTATTCTTGTCTCATACCATGATTTTACAATAGAAAATTTCTTTGTGTCAGACTTTACCTTTTCCGCAAATATTTCCCTTGAGCGGTTGCCGACAACTACAAGCGCAAGCATGTCGGAAAACTTTGTTTTCCATGGAACTATCTTTGCTATGATGCCTATTTTTCTGCAAAGAATTGAAAGGTCTTCAAGCACGTTTCTTGTAATAGAGTAAAACCTCATGGTCGGATAACCGTCTATGCCTTTGCTTGTTGTGCCGTCCCCTTCAAAAAAACCTGCCAAAAATTCAGCGGTTTCTTTTTTTGTCAGTCCAAAAATCCATTCTGGCAGGGAATAATTGCCCTTTTTTCCAATTGGCGGGAAATCCAGGGTTTTTTCGAAAAAATGTTTTAAGGCAACAGAGTAACAAAGCACTTTTTCTTTTTTTATTTTGGGTGTTATCCCAAAGAGCTTTTTTGCAAGATTTGCATACTCTTGGTTCAGTATTTCATCTATGTTTGCAAATTGGAGTCCGTCATGATGGAGATTTCCCTCAGAATACATGAGCCCTAAAAGCCGGAGGAGGTTTGGAGAACTTTTGCTTGGAAGCGTGATAAATTCATGTTCTTTTATTTTCCTTCGTTTGGAAGCAATTTTTACCCCGATTATCTCCTTTTGTTTCCCTTTAAACTCCTCAAGTTTCATTACCCTGCTTTTTGTTCTAACCCAGGCATCCTGGCCAAAATTTTTTAAATAATTAAACTCTTTGGGTTTTCCTTCAGGAAGCGTCTTGGCTATTGCAATCAAGTCCTTTTTTGACAATTCCTTTGCAGTTTTCCACACTATGTTGCCAAATGAGTCCATGCATGCAAAAGGGTGGTTTTCTGAGCAGACAATTTCTTCTTTAAGCCCTGTTTTTATGCGGAACGTTTTTGCCTTTAACCTGGTTATGTGCGTGATTTTTCCTTTCTTTATTTTGAGGTTTTTGTCAATAGAAAAAACATTTTTCGTATTATTTAATTCAACTATTTTAATTTTTCCATCGTTAATTATTTTTCCAGTTTTTTCCGCCTCCAAAAACAGTTCTTCAATAGGTTTTCCGCCGCGTGGGTTAGTAAGAATCCTTGTGTTTCCCCCAACACACATGACCGCGGGGCTGTTTACGGCGATAAAATGTGCCTGTGTTTCGTTTGCAACTGCTTTTGCAAGGAGTGTTTTTCCTGTTCCCGGTGGGCCGTGCAGCAAAACTCCTTTGGGTGCGTTTATCCCGAGTTTTGTGAAAATCTCTGGGTGCCTCAAGGGAAGTTCTATCATTTCCCTGATTTTCTGCACCTGTTCTTCCAGGCCACCGATGTCTTCGTAGGAAATTTTTTGCAGCTGGTCAACCTCGTCTTTCACGGGCTCTTCGCGCAGGATGAATTGTGTGAAGTCAGTGATTTTGACGATGCCTTTTGGCGCGGTTTCAACGACTTTGTATACAAATCCTGAGCCAAACACGCTTATCCAGACATTATCCCCCTTTGCAAGGGGGCGGCCGATAAAGTTTTTTTTGAGTATCCTGTCATAGCCTGACGCGATTATCCTGACTTCCTGTGTCGGGGCAAGCACGACTCTTTTGGCTTCAGCGTAAATTGCGCGCCTGATTGTCACTTTTTCGCCAAGCCCGGTTCCCGCGTTGTGGCGGATGAGGTTGTCCATGCGGATTATTGCCTTGCCTTCGTCTTCTGCGCGTGCGGGCCAGATGACTGCCGCGGTTTTTTTCGTGCCCTCGATTTCAACGATGTCCCCCGAGGTCACTCCAAGCTCTTCTTTTGTCCTCTTGTCAAGCGTGATTATGTTTCTTCCAACGTGGCTTGGGTCAGGTTCTTCGACCCGGAGCACGGCTTCTTTTTTTTTCTGGCCAAGCATGTTGAAACCCCTTTAATTGAACTTTTTGTCCGGTAAGATTAATAATCTGAACCGCTGAAAAGAAACAGAAAAAAAGAAAAAGAAAAGGCGGGGTGGAGTTTATCCGCCCAGGCCAAATGCGCCGGTGCCAGCCTGTAATGCCGGGGCAAACATGCTAAATATTGCAACTCCGACAACCACTGCAAGCACTGCCAAGATTATTCCAAGAACTACTATCGGCAGCAACACGACTATTATTGATTTTCCGCTTGAAAGGCCCTGTGTCTCCATTATTACGAGGTAGAACAGGTAAAGCGAGTATAGCCATGCCAGGATGTTCACAATTGGTATTGCACTGAGTATTGCCATTGGAACCTGGTATAGCGACATCAGGTGATAGATTTCTTTGAATGCACCGTGCCCTCCGAAGAGTTTTGATACAATGAAATAAATCAGGGTTACTATTAGTGCCGCTACGACTCCTACAACCGGGCTTATCACGATTGACATTGCTTGGAGTCCTGCAAACGGGCTCCCCATTGCAAGGCTGATTACCAGCCCAAGAATGGCTCCAACAATTCCTGCAATCACATAGTTGATTGAGCCTTTCACAAAGTCAGAGTTTTGTTTCTCTGCTGAGAATGTTTCCTTTGGCTTTGTGACAGAATCAATCCACACTTTAAACGTCATTTTTTTTTACACCTCGCAAAAAAAGCACCCAAAAAGAACGCCTTTTTTATTTCAGATAGTTGGAACTCTTATTTAATTCTTTCATTTTGCAAGTTCCACGCTAACCTCCCCTGATGGGAGTGCCTGGACGATTTCGTCAAGTGAAACGCGTGCACCGTTTTTTTCAAAGAATTTTTTGATTTTTTTTGCCGCATCGGTTTTTCTCTCGGTTCCAGTGTGCACAATGAAAAAATTTTTCGAGTTTTTTTTCACAGCGCTTTTGGGCCCTGAAACAAGATTTGAGCCTTCATCCATGCCAACTGCGAATTCAAGGGCGGTTTTTCTGAACCACTCGCGTTTGCCGTAAACCATGAACGCCCCCGTGCCGATTGATTCGCCGCTTGGAGCTTCTTTTGTAACTTGTTCATATTCAGCTGAGTACACATCCGTGCCTGCAAGCTTTTCCTGCCATGCTTTGCACATGGCTGCTGCAAACTGTGCAGCCTCCCTGGCAGTCTGTTCCGGGATTTTTTTGCCGCCAGTTTTAACTATCACGTGGGCGGACCCTGCAATGTCCGCGTGGAAAAAAACGTCGCCTTTTTCAAAATGCTTTTTGAGCAGTTGCTCGTTTGATTTTGCATCCCGCCCAGCCAAAACAAGAAACCCATTGCTTGAATAAAACCACCTGAATTTTTCAAACCATTTTTTTTCCTTTTTTTTTTCAATGGTTTTTGCCCTTGGCAGTGTTTCCTCTGCATGCGCGAACCCTATCCTTTCGCCCATTTTTCTTATTGCGGTTTTGAGGCCTCCAAGTTTTTTTTTGGCTTTTTTTGCCTTTTCAAAATAAGTGGCAGCGTTTTCCTGCACTGTCCTGTCAAACCTGAGTGTGATTTTCATTTTCTGTCAAGCCCATTATGTTTTCTTATTATCTTTATGAGCGCCTCAGTCCTTGAGGCTGCCTTGTAGAACGGCTCTGTTTCAAAAATTATCTGGCGGTCCTTTATTGCGTCAAAAACCCCCGGGATGCTCTCATAATATTTTTTCGTTATGTCCCTGTGGTATGATTCCACGTCCCTGTAAATGTGGTGGGATAAAAAGTTCCAGTTGTGCGGGCCAATTATGCCTGAAAGCCTGTAAAGGTTCTCGTCTTTTTTTGCAGTTTCCACTATTTTCTGGAAAACCGGCCGGTTTGACATGTCAATCTGCCACAAAACCACGGTTTCAAGCCTGTAGTCAAATTTTTTGAAGTCAATTTTCGGGCCAAAACCTGTCAGCACTCCCTCTTTTTTCAAAAAATCAAGTGATGACTTTATTGTCGCCTTGTGGTAGCCCGTATGTTTTTGTATTTGGCGTATGTTGGGTGAAACAGTGTTTTCCGAAAGCAGGGCCTCAAAAATGTTCAGCCTTATTTCGTCATCAATACGCATGATTGCCACAAAAAACCACCACTATATTTTTGGTACACTTTGGTTAAAAAAAGTATCCTAAATAGGCCACCCAAGGCTTGTCAATGTATATAAACTTTGACACAAGAGATATTTTTAATAGTAAAATTGGGGGATCCAATCCTAAATAAAATTGACATCACATCACTTGGAACAGGGTTAGGCTCACCAAGCTGATTGGTTTAATCCAAGAATCCTGTTCCAACTCTTTTTTTGCAAATTTTTTTTCCAATTTTTTTCAGGCTGTTTTGGCTTCTGCTGTTTTTTCTTTCTTTTTTCCCCAATCTGCCTTGCTTGGGCAGTTCATGTCAACGCACATCTCATAGCGGAACCGCTGCCCAATCACTTTTATCATGGGTTTTTTGCATTGCCCGCATTTTTTGTCAAGCGGGATTATCTTTCCTTTTTGCGGCAGGGGGTAAGTATTTTTGCATGAAGGGTAATTGTTGCATGCTAAAAACCATTTTGCATTTTTGCTTTTTAGTTTTCTTAGTTTTCCTGTCTGGCACTTGTCACAGTCCCCCATTATTGAGTCTGCCTGGAGTGCTTTTCTCATTTCAGAGCCGATATCGTTCTTTTTTTCAAGCAGTTCGCCAAGGATTCCGCCCAGTTTTTGCGTGGAATCGTTCACGACCTCCTGCTTTGTTTTTTTTCCTGCTGCAACCTCATCCATTTCTGTTTCAAGGTCTGCAGTCATCTTTGGCTCTGTCACTGCGCGCGCGTATTTTGTCAGCGAGTCAATGACCGCAAATGCTATTTTGTTTGGCTCAATTGCTTTGAGGCCGGAAATGTAGTGGCGCGCGTAAAGCTTTTGGATGATTTCATGCCTGGTGGATTTTGTCCCAAGCCCAAGGTCATCCATGAGTTTTATGAGGGAGGACTGCGAGTACCTTGCAGGTGGCTGGGTTTCTTTTTCAAGCAGTTCTATTTTTTTCACGTCCACAATGTCCCCCTCTTTCATTTCAGGGAGGATTGTTTCGCTTATTTTTGAGTACGGGTAAAATTCTTTCCAGCCTTCCCTTGTGATGGTCTGGCCGTGAGCGACAAACGGTTCGCCCTTGACGCTTATTGTAACTGTTTGGTTGTCTGTTTCAGCGTCTTCTGACAGCACTGCAAGAAACCTGCGGACAACAAGTTCGTAGACTTTCCATTGCTTGTCGCTCAGAGTTTCTTTTTTCGCCGGGCCTGATGGGTAAATTGGCGGGTGGTCTTTGGATTCCTTTGGGCCTCTTGACGGCACAAGCTCTTTTTTTGCAAGAATCTTCCCTGCGAGGGCAGAGAATTCTTTTACCGACGCAATTTTTGCAAGTACTTCCCTTAGGTCAATTGTTTTTGGGAAAACCGTGTTGTCTGTCCTGGGGTAGGAAATGAACCCCTGCTGGTAAAGCGATTCTGCGACACTCATTGCGTCCCCTGCAGTCAAACCAATGGCGGTTGCTGAGCGCAAAAATTCAGTGGTGTTGAATGGTGTCGGGCGCGCAAGAGTTTTTTTCTTTTTCACTATTTTTTCAACAATTCCCTTATTATCTTTTTTTGCCAAAACTTCCTCCGCTTTTTTTTTGTCCCAGAATTTTCCTTCCCTGTGCTCGCCGATGAATTCTTTTTTGTCTTTTTCAAAAAGCGCGCTTATTACCCAGTATTTCTCTATTCTGAATGCGAGGCGCTCCTTTTCCCTGTTGACTATGAGTGCAAGGACTGGTGTCTGGACCCGGCCTGCTGAAAGGAATTCCTTTCCAAGCTGCCCTGAAACAAGCGACAGGTACCTTGTGAGCACTGCCCCCCATGCAAGGTCAATTTCCCTTCTTGAATCTGCAGAATCAGCAAAATTGTAGTCCAGTTTTGAAAGCGAGTCGAACGCAGTTGTCACGTCTTTTTCCGTCAGTGCAGAAAAATATGCCCTGTGGATTTTTATTTTCGGGTTTGATTCCTGTATGAACCGCAGGGCTTCAACTCCGATGCTTTCGCCTTCCCTGTCTGCATCCGTTGCAATTATTACTTCTGTGCCGGTTTTTCCTGCTTCCCGCAGTGAGCGGATTATTTTTTTTTCTTTTTCAATGTACTCGATTGGGGCGTTCACGAGTTTTCTCAGGTCTGTTCCAAGCCAGTAACTGTAGCTTTTCGGGAAATCAACGTCAACTATGTGGCCGCGTAACGGGACGACGGTGAATTTTTCGCCTTTTTTTTCAAATTCAAAAACCTGGTTTTCCTGCAGTGTCCCCTGGGAGTATTTCCCGGCTGACAAAATGCCTGCTATCCTGTTGCCTGCAATGGCTTTTTCCGTGACGATTATTTTCATTCAAACAACTTTCTTTGGCAATGTTTTTTAAAAACCGGGTGCAAACTCCAAAGCTGCAAGAACAGTTCAGATGATGAAAATCAGTATGAGCCCGAGGAAAAGTATGGTTGCAATGTCGCGGTTATAGTAAGAAATGATGGCGGCAACGAGTGGTGCCAAAAGAATCGGGTTTATTTCTGAGGGTGGAATTTTTAGGACTATTACAGTGAAAACGACTCCAATGAAAATGAAGATAAAAAGAAGGGCTACAAAACTGGCTATTTTTTCCGCGACATAGTCCGCGATTTTCTGGAACACGGAGTCCATTTGCGAGGCAATAAAGCCGCTTGCCGTGGAGGTGGTTGTAGGTGCGCTACTCGTTGTATGGGTGTGGGTGTCTGTTGCAGGTGGGTGGCTGTGATCCTCAGTCATACATGATTTTCTCCTGATTTAAGCTTTTTAAATGATTGAGTTGGTTGCCGTGGCTTTGGGGTTGCTTTTCTCCCACGCCACTAAAAAAAGTTTTTGCCAGAAAGCCAAGGGTTAGCGGTTTCACTCTTAATGGGCTCAAAGCACTAATCTTTTTTTTTGTAAAATTGGAGGGGGGAATTGGGAGTTAAGGAAAAAGGCTAACATAGAAACAGGAGGTTTTTCCCTTAACTCTCGCGTCTTCCCAATTTGTGAGCTTGAATAAAACTTGGCTTTTGGGGTTATTTAAACGCACGGGACACCGCGTTTCCGGTGCGGTTTTTTTTCGGTGTCTTTTTGCCGCTAAACCTATTTTAACACCCTGCAGGCATAATTATTCCTGGCAGGCCGTTTTTTTATGAAGTCTAATATTTTTGAAAAGCTTGGTGTGGATGGAAGCGTGTTTAAGGATGAGCGCCACCTTTACCCTGAATTCGTGCCGGACAAGTTACTGCACAGGGGCAATGAAATAGAGGGCCTTGCGCGCATCTTCAACCTTTTGGTGAAGGGGAGAAAATCCCACAACGTTTTTATTTCCGGCTCTACCGGCGTTGGCAAGACAACCGTTGCCCGCTTTGTCCTTAAAGAGGCAGAGGAATTCACCGACCGCGTCAAAAGCCTTTACCTTAATTGTTTTGAGTTCAATTCGCGCCACTCTGTTCTTTCAGGCATTACGAATTTTTTGGGGCGCGCTTCCCCGCGCAGGGGCATAGCAACAGACGAGATATACACTTCGATGCTTGAAGCTCTTCAAAAGTCCACTTTTTCCCCAATAATTGTTCTTGACGAGGCTGACCAGCTTTTTTTGGACAGCGAGGGCCAAAAATTATTGTACGACCTGTTGCGTGTAAACGAATTTGGAAAAAATTCTTTCTGCCTTGTTTTGATTTCAAACAACGAGTCGCTTGCTTTTTCCCTTGACGAGCGCGTGAGGAGCTCCCTTGGAGAGGAAACAATAAAGTTTTCGCCTTACACGCCTGAACAGCTGAAAGATATTTTCCACGAGAGGGTGACTCTTGCGTTTTTGCCTTCAAGTGTTGAAGATGAAGTCATTGGTTTTGTTGCAGCCAAGTGCGCTCTTCTTGGAGGGGACTGCAGGATTGGAATTGAAACTCTTCTCAAGGCGGGTCGCGAGGCGGAAAAGCACGGCTCCCGAAAAGTGTCCCTGGTGCATGCAAAGAAAGCCTTTGAGTCCGTTGAAGGCGCTTCGCTACTCAAGGGCGTGAAGTATTTGTCTTCAGCGGAGAAAACAATTCTTTCACTTGTTGCAAAAAACATTGAACTTAAATCGGGGCGGGTTTTTGAATTATTTTCAGGGTCCTTTTCACACGACATGTCTGAACGCAGGTTGCGAGATTTGTTGACCGGCCTTGAAAAAAAGGGCTTTCTCTTGTCTGAACAGATTGCCCTTGGAAACCAGGGCAAGACGCGCTCATTCAAGTGCCGGGTCCCGTCAGGGCTTTTGCTCAAAGAGATTTCAAAAAACTGACTGCAAGCAGGCCGAAACCAATAAAAACTTGTTAAACCAATATTTAATGTTAAGAGTTTGAAGGATTGACCCGTAATGGCTGAACAAGCAAAACTGTCCCACGCAGTGAAGAAGGAACTAAAGTCTGCCAGCACAAAGGCAAAGTCTGCTGATACAAAGGCTGACAAGGCCCTTTCACAGGACAAAAAGCAAAAATCCGGGCTCAAAAATTTGGAAAACCGGCTTGCCACAACCCAGATAAGGAACGTTTCGCAGGGTGAAAAGCAAAAATCTGAACTCAAAAAGCTTGCAGAGGACGTTGCTTCCCTTAAAAAAAAGGGTCTGAAGAAAAAGCAGTTGAGCGAGTACAACCTTTTCATTAAAAGGCAGCTTATCCAGGGCAGGACTTTTTTGCAGGCAGTGCGCTTGTGGAAGCGCCAGCAAAAAGCCACAAAGTCTTTGCGGAGAAAAACCGTGAAGAAAGTTTCCACGCCCTCAACTAAAAAAACAGTTAAAAAAGTTTCCAAGCCAGCAAAGAAAAAAACCGTGAAAAAAGTTTCCAAGCCAGCAAAGAAAAAAACCGTGAAAAAAGTTTCCAAGCCGGTAAAGAAAAAAATA
>JAUSEO010000066.1 GCA_030651515.1 archaeon
ACTTCCTCTACTCAAAAAACACGCTCCAACAACGAAAAGAAATCCTACTACGACTAATAGCCGACAACCTCAATATAGGGTCACCTACATCCTGGTTCAAATTTATAGAGATTTTCAACTAAGCCCACGTAGCCATTTAAACGCTTTTGCGCGATTTTCCTGCCTTCTTGGCCTTCGACAACCAAATCTGGTTTTTTCAAGCAATTTTTGATTTGTTCTTCTGTCAAGCCATATTTTTCCATTCTTTCCATGGCATGTTTTGTAATTTTTATACGCATTGAAAAAACCTTTGTTAAAAGCCTTTGTTAATCCTGGATTCATTTTCTGGCTTGTGGTTGTAGTGGCTGTTGTTCGAGCGTTGAAAGCGTGGGCCGGAGCAGGACGCGGTAGCTCTTTCTTCCCTTCAACTGCACTGCACAGTCGTTTCCCTGGATGAAGTTTATCTGTGCCTCGGAATTTTTTGTCATCTGTTCGCCAAAGTCAAGCTCTGACTCATTTGACAAAGCATACCCGATGCCCAAAAACTCGAACTTTGCAAGCATTCCCTCAATGTCTTTTGAAAGGGCCTCGCTGATTTTTTCGTTCACCACGTTCTTTGCTTCGGGGATGATTACAAAAAGCGAAATCCCTGTTTTTTTGTCTTTTTTTGAGAAAAAATCCTGCACTGAAGATAAAATGTTGTGGCTTAACAGGAGCCGTGCACGCTCGTCAAGGCCGCTTAAGTCAAGGACCGAGCCCCTTCCAAGGGACTTGACTTTTCTTGCAGATATTTCTTCTATCGGGTTCTCGCCGTCAAAAAATGCGGGGTAAAGCTTGTCCAAAAGCGATAGAATCCTCACCGTGCGCAGCACTTCAAACTCACTGAATTTTTCTTCCTGCATTGACTTTATTTTTTCCGACATCTCTGAAAGGCCCTTTACCTTGAATTTCATGAGGCAGGCGGCAATTATTTCAACGCACTTTGAATTCCCAAAACCCATTGCCTGTGCAAGCCCAAAAGGGTCCACCTTGTTGAGATCCACGCGGATTTCCCCTGGCGGCAAAAAAACTTTTACAGGAAAGCCTATGGGCGACGACTCTATTTCATATCTTTTAAGCAGTTCAATGTCCTGGTTTGGTTTTTGGAGCCCGGAAAAACTTTTGTCAAAGTCAAAAATAATCACGGGGGCGCCTGACAGCAAATAGCCTTCTGCAAGAAGCTGCAGTGCCTGCTGGCGGTCGTTTTTCGTGCCCCCGGTGACAAAAGTCCTTGAAAAGACGCTGATTGGCTCGGTTACCCTGTTTTTTTCTTTTGTAAGCCCCATGATAAAGTCCTGGAAAATGGCCTGTGTTTCCCCGACTGTCGTTGGCTCGCCGCGGTAATTTGCAGACAAAATCGGGACAAGCAGGGGGGTTGAAAAAAATGCTTTTTTTGCCCTGCTTTTTGCACCCGAAAGCCCTTCAAGTGAAATGTCATAGCCCCTGCACACTTCTGACACGATGCCAGAAGAAGTCTCGATTTTTTTTAACAGGCGGTCAACCTCGTCAATGACGCTGTTTTCACTCCATTCAACATACGAGGGGGTAGAACCGATAATCAGGAACTTGGCGGTTTCCTTTTCATTTTGGCTCATCAAAAAAAGCATTTCGCGCGGCAAAGATTCTGCAAAGTGCTCAATTTCCCCGGTTGCTGCAAAAACCTTGAATAGTTCAACAACCGCGCCACTGGTTTTTTTCCCTTCTTTTTCAAAAATGAGCACCAAAAGAATGCTTTTGTCGTTTGAATAAATAGCCATTTCCCGGTTTTCAAACACCCCGTCAAAAACTTTTTCCCAGGGCCCGTCACTTATCCTGAATAACTCCACAGAAATCCAGCCCCTTATTTTTTCATCCTGTTAAGAATCTGCTGGTTTGCTTCAAGGATTTTTTTCATAAGCGAGTTGAGCGCGTTTTGCCCCGCTTTGAGGTCAATCATTTCCTTTTCCAGGCCAAGAATCTTTTTTTCAATCGAGTTTATTTTTGAAATCGTTTCAACCGGAATCACGGGCTGTGAAGAAAATTTTTCATGCAGTTCATCAAGCTTTTTGTGGATGATTCCCACGCCCTCTCTCTGTTCTTCAAGCGCGTTGAGGGACGCAGACTCGTTCAGTTCCCGGTCCGCAAAATGTTCATCCAAGTGGCTCTTGATTTTTTTCGCGGTTTTGGATGCAATTTTTTCCTGCTCGTCATCTTCCCCCATTCCGCTTTCATCTTCTGAAAAAAGGTCTTCTTCAACAAAATCCTCTTCATTGGTTTTTTCTTCCCCGGTTGGTTCTTCTTCGGTTTCTCCTGCGCCTTCTTCCGGTTCTTTTTCGCCTTCGCCCTCTTCCGGTTCCTCCCCGCTTTCTCCATCTTCTTTGGGCTCTTCGCTTTCTCCGGTTTCTTTTTCTTCTTCCTCTTCGCTGCCGCCTTTTACTTCCTTTAGGTACTGGCGGATTTCATGTTCTTTTAGCCCGATGTCACGCAGGGTGGATTTTATTGTCCCGTCATCAACGCCGGAAGCATACATACGTTTAATCGTGTCAATGACTATCTGCCTTGAAACCAAAAACCTTCACCAAGCTAAATAGTGACTCAAAGATATATAAAAAGCTCCATCTTCACAGCAATAGTTTTTCAAGGGATAAAAACTCATTTGAAGAGGTCCGTGACTTCTTCCACGAATTCTTCTGCCCCTGCAAAGATTCTTTGCGTCCACGATTTTTTGTGCGGTTTTTTTCCAACAAGAAGCTTGACATTTTCCCCATAGATTTCTTTCACGTCAGGGTAACTGCCCTGTGCGGCTTCGACCTCTGCCTGCTCGCCTTTAAGGAAACCTGAAACTGCTTTCAAAAAACCGGTGAGAAAATACAGCCCGAAAAAAGCGAAAAGCAAAAAGAAAACTGTCTGCAGGAAAAAGTTTTCAGCAGTGTAGGCAAGTAAAAGAAAAACAGAGGCAAACGCAAGTGACGCAATGAAATTCATTCAAACCGCTCCGCCTCCAAACGGGTCGCCATAACCCGCTCCAAACGGCGAGGCAGCTTGTTCTTCCGGCTTGTTTCCAACTCCAAGGATGAGTGCAATCACGAGGAGCGCCAAAAGCATCAAGGGAAAGTTTTCAAGCGGGTCGGCGGCGGAAAAAACAAAATACACTATGAGTGCTGAGAACACGAGTGCAAGGGAAGTCTTGAATGACTTGAAAGTAAGAATGCTCAGGATTATGAGTGCAAAAACAATCCAGGTCTGCCCATACTGCAGGGCAATCACAATCAGGATGATTGCAAGAATGAAGTTCATCAAATCCATTTTTTCACCTTAGAGTGTCCTTTTTGTCCCATGGGTTAAACCTGTCCAATAATTCTTTTCCAAACGTTGACGCGATGAAAAGCGCAACGGCTATCCAGACAAGCGCCGGAAAAGAATAAAACGTGAGGAAAACCACGATGATTGCAAACAGGACTGCCAGTGCCGCTGAGCCAAGGCTTTTTTTTGCCCATGAAAAAATCCAGACAAAAAAAAACAGCGTCAGGACAATCCACAGGTTGTCCGTAAGCGCACTTTGCAAAAACACCTTTCTTCGCCCCAAAACCCTGTTGTACAAATCCCCTTAAAATGCTTTTTTTTCACTTCTGGGGCAGCCTTGTTCCAATTCCCCAAATGATGACTGACAAAAACTGCAGCCCAAGCAAAAGCTGGAAAATGTACAAACTGAACGCTATTTCAAAGTACTTGAAAATCAGGAAATAAATGAGTATTGCAGAGATTATCATCGTTGGCATACCGCCGCCCATGAAGCCCCGCACCGTTGAATAAATCACGAAAATCATGATGATTTGCGCGACTATTTTTACCTGCCAGAAAACGCTTGTCAGGATGATTGGGATTAAAGCCAGGACCACGAAAATTCCAAGCAGGATAAGGACAATGTTTCCGCGCTGGTTCATACCAATTACCTCTTCATGAAACGCTGGGCAAATCCCTGCTGCATGTGTGCAACATCCTGCCTTCGCTTGGTGACATCAAGCCCCGTTCCAACTGGTGACTCCATTTCCTGGCCCGGGCGCGGGGTGACAAAGAAAAAATCAATGATTATCTGGCTTATGCCGAACATGAGCAGCATCCACATGACGTAAACCGTGCCAAAGAACCTCCACATGTCAAAGAGGACAAAAAAAGCCACTGCGGCAAAAATAACCCAGCCAATCAGGGTGCTTCCCACATGGTTTTTCACCCAACTGTAAATCGTCATGAGCACAAAAATCTTGAGGATTAAGTTAAAGTCATCCCAGATTTCAGCCAGGCCAAGGAAAACAAGTGCAAGCATGCCAAAAACACAAACGCTTTGAGAATATAAAAGGCTTTTCCCAAAGAGGAATCAAATGTTATAAAAACTTTTGTCCATATAATTGAACATATGTTCAAACTATTGGTTCGGTGTGTATGAGGCTTTTGCAGGAACTTCTGGACTCCAAAGGCAAAGTCAGGCTTCTTGGCCTGCTTTTGGAAAGGCCTTACGCTTTTTCTGTTTCAGAGCTAAGCCGCCTTTCCAGTCTGCCAAAGGCCACTACTTCACTTATTGTAAGGGACTGGGACAAAGCGGGTTTTGTGGAAACACAGTTGCAGGGCAAAAATAAGCTTGTAAAAATAAACCAGAAATTCCAGCTGCTGCCTGAGCTTAAGGCAATTTTTGAAAAAAGCAAAAATTACAATGCCCCTTTTTTTGACAAACTCAAAAAACTGCCGGTGTTGAAAAATCCAGGGGTTTTGGCAGTTGTAGTATTCGGTTCAAGGGCACGGAATGACTTTGTCCACGCATCCGACCTTGACGCGATGATAGCCATGAAAAACAAGAACACCAACCTGACAGAAAAAATTTCCGCTTCTTTTGTTGAATTATCAGGTGAAACCGGTGTGCGGTTCTCGCCAACATTTTTGGACAAAAAAGAAGTTGCAGTGCGGTGGACGGAAAAAGACCATTTTCTTAAAAATATTTTGGCTGAAGGGAAAATAATAAAAGGAGGGAAATGGATTGAGCACCTACAAGCAATACATTGACCTCGCAAATGAGCGTTTTGTCTTGGCGAAAACCCAGTTTGAAGATGAAAAA
>JAUSEO010000077.1 GCA_030651515.1 archaeon
TGGCTTAACCTGGCTGCCGACTCGAAAGGAAAATACGTTGAAAAAATCCTTCCGGATGCACTGCAGCTGGTTGCATCCAACGTCAAGGCCGGCCTGACAACTGAACGCGCGCTGCTTGTTTCTGCGCGCGAAGAATTCGGGCCCCTCGAAGTCGAGCTTCGGCGCGCGGCAGGAAAAATAATCGGTGGAATCCCCGTTGCAGAGGCCTTGACGGGCATTCCTGCAAAAATAAAGTCGCGCCTGGTTGAGTCAACTATCTGGTTGATTGCCGAAGGGATAGAGCGCGGAGGGGAAATAGGCGATTTGTTAATCGAGCTTGCGGATGACATCAGGGAACAGGCATCCATCAAGGAAGAGATTTCTGCCAACATTTCCATGTACATCCTGCTGATTTTTTTCGCTTCAGCCTTTGGCGCACCAGTTCTTTTTGGGGTGAGCACGTTCATTGTCCAGATTCTAACAACCCAGGCTGCAAGCATTCCAACAGTAACCGGGGTAAGCTCGCAACAATTCGGCAACTCGGCAGTAATCCAGGGTTTCACGCAGGGCGGGCCAAAAATCTCGTTTGACTTTGTATTGTTTTTTGCCACAGTGAGTTTGTTTGCAACAAGCGTGTTTGCAGCCATGACAATTGGCGTCATCAACACGGGCTCTGAAAAAGGCGGTGCCAAGTACATGCCCATCATTCTGCTGATTGCCTTCAGCCTGTTTTTCATAGTCCGCGCGGCACTCGAAAGCTTCTTTGCAAACCTGATTTGACTAAAATTCCCCCAAAGGAAACCTTAAATATGTGGTTACACATAAATTAATTGAGGTGGTTATATGGGCAATATGACTTTGGCTGTTGAAGATAAAATCCAAAAACGCATGGAAAGGCACACTGAAATAAAGTGGAGCCAGGTTGCGCGGGATGCTTTTGAAGAAAAGTTAAACGAGCTTGAATGGATGGATGATCTTCTGAAAAACAGCAAGTTAGAAGAAAAAGATGCAGAAGAAATTGGCGAACACATTAAAAGTAAAATTTGGAGCAGATTCAAAAAAAGGTTTGCCAAATGAAACTTGTAGTGGATACAACTGTCATAATGTCTGCATTGCTCAAGGATTCAACAACAAGAAAGCTTATTCTTGGGAAAAAATTCAGCCTCCTAAGTATTTGGTTTTCCCAGACCGAGATAAAAAAATACGAAAGTTACATTCTGAAAAAAGCTGGTCTGGCACAGAAAGACTATGAAACTGTTTTTGAAAAGATTTTTGGAAACATAACTCTGTTTGACGAGACAGAGATTTCGAATGATTTTTTTGAAAAGGCTTTTCAAATAATGAAAAATATTGATGAAAAAGACACTCCTTTTCTGGCTCTTTCAATGCAGGAAAATTGTTCCATTTGGAGTGAAGACACGCACTTCAAAAAACAAAAAACCGTGAAAGCTTTTTCGACAAAAGATCTAGTCAAAAAAACAGGTATGAGTGAAAGCTTCCCTGAAAAAAATGAAAAAATAATCCAGTTTGGTGGAAAATTGGAAGGAGAATGGAAAAATATTGATTCGCAAAAGTTCGTATCCTCGCTAAGGGATTCTGACAAGAAAAATGAAACAAGGTTTAAAGAACTTGAAAAGCATTGGAAATGAAAATTTTACAGATGTGTTGGAATTGAATGCTAAAAAAGTTTTTGTTGAGATAAAATCCGATGAGGAAGTGTTCAATGAAATTAAAAAATTTGTAAAAGATGTAAAAGCTGGAAAAATGGTGAAGAAAAAAGAAAGCATTGTTTTTTCAACTCCTAAAGACTTGGCCTCATTTTTGGCTGATTCTAAAAGAAAAAAACAGACAAAAGCGCTCAAAAGGCTTTTGAAAATCTCTGAAGAAGGTAGAGACTTAGGCGTTGGAACTTTCAAAAGAGAAGAAGCTTACCGGTAAAATTTCCTGATTTTTATCTGCCTGAGAAAAAATAAAAAAAAAGAAAGCTAAAAGGCGTTAAGCCTGTTTAGCTTGCTGTACCGTGGTTCCGGGAAGTTTTTTTTGCTGGCAAAAACCATTTTAAATTTAAAGCAGCATTAATTATCTTGGTGAACAAAATGGGTAATGGAAAAAGCGCGTCTTTACAGGTCGTTTTAAAAAAAATTGAAAATATTGACGTAAGGCTAAAAAAACTTGAAAAAGAGCGTAGCCTTGGGGTTGTGCGGCTTTCAGACAAGGAAATGGCGGAGCTTGCCAAAATTGAAAAAGAAATGGGGTCAGGAAAAGAAAAAACGCTCAAAGAGATTTTTGGCTGAAAAAGGCCGGTTTTTTTTGTTTGAAGTCAGGTTAAGCAGGAACGCCGAAAAATTCGTTGAAAATTGTGATGCAAAGCTGAAAACCCGTTTGCTTGAATTTTTTAAGGCCCTTGAAGAAACTCCTGTCCCGGCAAAGCAATTTGACCTGAAAAAAATTGCAGGCGGGGATTCAGACAGGTATAGGGTAAGGCTTTCAAGCTTCAGGGCAGTTTATACTGTTTACTGGAAAGAAAAAATAATCAGAGTGCTAAAAATTGAAAGGAGAAAAGGCCGGACATACGATTTTTGAAGCTTGTTGTACCGTTACAGGTTGAAGTTACTGCCCTTATCTGGCAAGTTAAAGTTTTCCAATAGCTTCCAGGAGTTTTTTGTGCCCTGAAACAAGCTTGTTGAATTTCTCAATTTCTTCAACAACTATTTTGCTTCTTTCAGCTTCTGACAAATTCCTTGATTTCATTATGCACACCCCTAAGCGTTATTCAAGTTTTGCGTTTTTGTCTCCATGAACTGCCTGTGCTGCTTTGTTCCAATAAAGCGTCATCAGGATATGCTGTGCCTCTGGTGGCGCATCGCTTCGCTGGAGTTTTTTAATCCATTTGTCAAAAGTTGACTGCGATTTTTCGTATGCTTCTTGGGCACTGTTCCCTTTTATTAAAGACACGAGAACCTCGTTTGAGGATTCAAAAACTGGCAGAGACATTTCGTCTCTTGTCGGGGTTGCTGTGCTGTTTGGGTCATAAACAAAAATAAACGAAGTTTCATATCCGATAAATACAATTGTCCCTGATTTTATGCTTTCTTTTCCCAAAACGGAGGCGCAATCACAGGCAACCGCATAAACAATTTTGCCTTTAAGCAGCTCCTGGTTTTTCCCATTTTTAATCAAAACCTCGTTTTTGTGTCCGGTTATTGTTTCTTCGTCTCCATGCCCGTTAAATACCGCAAAGCGGGGATTTTTGTTTTTCAAAAATTTTGCCACTTCCCCCGCATTTGCCCGCTTTTTTTCAAAATCACTTATTTTGATTCCTTTTTCCCGGCAAAGAGGAAAAACAAGTTCCACCCATTTTGACAGATAAAAAGTCGTGTCATCATGTTGGGGGCGTGTAACAAACAGTTCCATCAAAAAGCCCCTTTCACTGGTTTGCAATTTCCCTCAAATATTTCATGTGCATTTCCACGATTTTTTTTCCTACTGCATCGTCCAGTTCAACATGCCTTATTAACTCGTCTTTGGAAAAAGAACCACTTGAGCCTATGGAAAGCTTCATGGTTGGCGGCATGGTCTGGATGCGCGCAACAACGAGTTTTTTTATTTCTTCACCTAAAACAGTCATCTCAATCACCTTTGATAATTTCAAGCTCCTCGAGTTTTCTTAAAACCTGTTTTCCAAGCGGGGTGTTTCCAAGCACTTCACTGTACGCCACGTTCCATGTAATGGGTTCGTCACCGATGACCAAAATTATTTCTTTTCTGAGGTTTAAAGGCAGATTTGCATAAACCTGCAAAAATTTTTCCTTCCCTAGAGCCATAGATTTAACCTGAAAATAATATGTTCACTACAAAATTATAAACATTAACACAATCTACATAATGCCTTTTGTGAAGTCTGAATAAATGCCCGCCAAGAAGAAAAACAAGAAAAAAGAAAAAGAAAAGCTAAATAAGGTTGAAAAGTTGTTTAGAGTTCCCCTATGGCCCGTAAAAGTTTTTCATACCCTTTTACCAGCTTTTTGAATTCCTGAATTTCTTCTTCAACTATTTTATAGCGTTCTTCATCTTTTGAATTCCCGGATTTTTCCATTTTTTATCCACTCCTTTATCTCGTCATCAGAATAATAATTTTCCCTTATCCCAAGCAATATTTTTGCATTTTCTTCTTTATTTTCCACCTTAAGTTTGGCTTTGTTTGTTTCAACGAAATATCTTGTCGCTATAAACGCAGTTCTCCTGTTGCCGCTCGCAAAAGGGTGTTTTTGAACCAACCCCTTTAGTAGCACCATGGCTTTGTCATAAATATCGCCTTTTACATTGGAGCAATCTTCCAGCACTTGCTTTATTTTTGCCCTGCTAAGTACTTTTGTTTGGTCGGCTTTCTTGACTTTTATGAGTTCAAGCACCAAAAGATTAAACTCTATTATTTTTTCAGGAGTTGGAATCCGGGTCATAATCTTATACAATTTTAACTCAATTTAAAGCAATACTGCACAGATTCTAAAATTCAGCATGTAATCATCGGACTTAATCGGGTTTGAGTTTTGCCTCAAGCTTTTTAGTATAAGCCTCTAGGCCAGCGTGTCCTCTGAACTTTTTAAGCTCTGCAAAAAGCCTCTTAAGCTCCCTAATGTCTTCCTTGGAGTAGGGCTTCTCAACCTGAGCCGTATACATAATATATCTGCCTTCAGGCGTTTATAAAAAACTTTTTGCAAAAAATAAAAAAAAAAGAAAAAGAGAAAGCTAAAAGGCAAAAATGCCTGTTTAGCTTGAAGTTCTGTGATTTCGGGGGTTTTTTGTTGACAAAAATCATTTTAAATTTGAATGGGCAACAATACTTTGGGGGGTTTGAAATGGGTTCAATAACCGTGCCATTATCCACTGAAACCAGGAAAAAAATTGAAAAGCACAGCGAAATAAACTGGAAGAGTATAGCTGCAAAGGCAATTGAAGAAAAGGTAGAGGAAATTGAGTGGATGGCTAATCTTCTTAAAAATAGCGAATTTACAGAAGAAGACGCCGAAAGAATAGGGCATGAGATTAAAAATGCTATCTGGAAGAGAGCAAAGAAAAGGTTTGCCTGATGAAATTAGTGGCAGACACCAACAGGATAATCGCAGCCCTAATTAAAGACTCTGCTTCAAGGAAAATACTGCTAAGCAAAAAATTCAGTTAATGAAAAATATTGATGAAAGTGATTCACTTTTCATTGCCCTTGCTCTGCAGTAAAAACAGGCAGTCTGGAGTGACGACAAGCATTTTCTTCGACAAAAAAAAGTAAAAGTTTTTACCACAAAAGAACTTCTCTTGCAACTAAAGGACTAAAGAAAAACAAGAAAAAAGAAAAAGAAAAGCTAAAAGGCAAAAATGCATGTTTAGCTTGAAGCTCCGTTACAGGTTGAAGTGACTGTCCTTATCTGACAAGTTAAAGTTTTCCAATAGCTTCCAGGAGTTTTTTGTGCCCTGAAACAAGCTTGTTGAATTTCTCAATTTCTTCAA
>JAUSEO010000080.1 GCA_030651515.1 archaeon
AAGTAGCGGTCCATTTCAAGCAAAGTAATTACTTTTTGCCAAACAGCAACCACGGGAGACTTTCCGTAAGTGTGCGAAGGAAAATATTTTGAGACATGCACGCACTCGCCGTCAATGTAATAAAAATCAATGTCACTGCTTCCGTGCTTTGTTGCAGCAAAAAAAGCCCGATACAATTTGTAACCGCACTCGGCACAAACCATGTTTAAAGAATCTTCTTTGTAAGCCCTTTTTCTGTGAAACGGGCAAACAAAAAGCTTGTTGCCCTCGTCATCCCGGCCAGCTCGCCCCTGTTTGTCAGAAATCACAACCATGTTGTTTGGGTTTGCCCTCACAATTTCTTTTACCCGCGCGCCAACAATTTCTCCGCTTTCATTAAACAAGTATTCTTTCAGGCACAAAACAAAAAGGTCGTCACGGACTTCAAGGTCTCCTTCTGCAATCCTGCAAACAAGCGACAAAGGATGGCCATTCTGGTTAACTGATTTTTTGAATACCTCCATGAAAGCGTCTGCCTGCTGCTGGTCAGGTTCACGCAAGGGGCCGCTGCATTTTTGGCAAACACCATCTGCCGGGTTAAAGTCAAACTCTGCTTGGCAGTCTTCGCATTTTTTCACAAACTTTGGCTCAAACTTAAAACCATTCCTAAAAATAGCCCAATTAATAGAACGGACAATTGTGAACAAAGTGTCCGAATGATAAACAATGTCATACAGGTAATAAGGCGGCAAGGGAAACGTTGGAAGCCTGACTCCAGAAGTTCCAAATTGCTCAAGCAATTCAAGGTCAGGCCGCTCCTCAAAAAAAACAGATTTAAGGTAACGCACAGCTTCTCTCAATTTCTTTGTTTCTTCAAGCTGCTCCTGGTTTACAATCGCAAAATCAACAAAAGGAAGCTTCACAAATTCACCGCCAAAAAACTGGTTTGATACGTCTTGTACTCCTTATTAAAGGCAGATGGTGGCAAAAAAATAGTGAAGAATTAGTTGATTTTTTCAAAATTACGCTTTCATTTTTTGTGAGAATTTTATCCCACACCCACTACAAAAATTATCCCCTTTTTCGAGTTCTGCACCACAATCATAACAATGCTTTATTGTTTTAATTTTACTTTTGTCTAGCCCGCAAAAAGTACAAAATTTTTCTTCTTCTTTTGCTATTTTGCCACAATTTTTACAATAACTTGTTTTATTTTTAAGGAGGTTTCCAATTTTTTTCAGTTCAT
>JAUSEO010000007.1 GCA_030651515.1 archaeon
AAGTCTCCTCGGTAATTTGACTTTATTCCATTTTGTTCAATCTGTTCCCACCCATATCCAGAACGACTAAATTTTACGGTAAATTTAGCTTCTTCCAAAGGCCCAGGTTCTTCAGGTTGTTCTTCAATCTCTTCCATTGACTGGTTGTTTAATTCTTCAACTGGTTCAATTTCTTCTGTTGGGCATAAATTTAAATCAGAAACAAAATCCCCGCTTTGACATTGAAACATATTGCTTGGAATATCATCTTGTAGTTTTTGAGTTGTTGTTTGTACGCATCCAAAGGTAAAAATTATTGCCAATAACCCAATCAACAACCATTTTTTCATGCTATTATTATTGTTTGGACATTTAAATATCTTATGCTTTCCGGTTTTGTCAAGCCTGTGGTGGGTTTGAAGGAAAAATGAAAAGTGTCAAGTAAGCTTAGTTTTTGTATGGGGTTTTAAAATATCCTGGAAAAATTGGAAAAAACAGTTTTTAAGTCAAAAACAATCCTATAACGGGTTTTTTATTTTTTCGGCGGCTGCCAAGAGAATTTTTTCGGTTTTTCAGCTTCTTTTTTCTCAAGCCATTTCTTGAGCTGCCCTGAAGTCTTTTGCATCATGCTTCCCTCCATTTCGGAAAGCTTTTTGTCTATCTGGCTTTCCCGTGACTTTTTATGGATGTGGAAAATGGCTGCACCGCCAATGGCAACAAAGCCAAAAATCAGGAAGACAATTATTATTATTACCAGCACCAGGACAAAGAACAGGTCCGGCTGCACAAATTGTGGCTTTGCTGAAAAAATTTCCCCGGTATCCTCACTTTCTTCCACTACAAGTGGGGGAAGCTCAAACCCGCTTAAAACGTTTTCCTGCAGCAATTCCTGTGCCTGTTCCTCTGAAAGCGACTCTTTTAGTTCATAGGAAACCACTGCAATTCCACCTTCGTCTATTGTCCCGACTTCAAATTCAATCACAGGGTCATCGACAAGGACATTAAAAGAGTTACTGCTTGTTATTTTGCCTGCGGTTTCTGCAAAGCTTTTTGGTATGACCTCTATTATCTTGAATCCACCGTTCCCTGCACCATTGTTTGCAAAAGAAATTGTGACCCTTGCTTTTATTTCCCCGTTTTCCCGCAAGACTTCAAGTGTCCTGATTGGCCTTGTTTTTTCAAACAAGCTTGCCGCCCTTGAAGCAAATTCCTCTGCAATCCCTTTCCCCTTCAGTGCATTTGACAGGTCTGAAGTGAACTCGAATTCCTGCTGCCCGAGCACCGCATCACTCGTTTTTGCGGTAAGCGTGAGTATAACCTCTTCTTTATTTCCCACATTGTCTGTGGCTTCCGCCTTTAACTCGACTTCCCCCGGGATAATGCCCTGCAGGTCATCTGAGGAAAGATTGAACGTGTCACCAGTATTGGATGCATTCCCCAAAAGCGAGAAATCAGCCTGCCTTTGCCTGTAATAAATTTTGACCTCTTTTATCCCGCTGTGAGCATCGCTTGCGGTTATGCTAATGTCACTGTTGAGCAATAAATCGCTTCCCTCTTCAAGGCCAGCGAATGAAATAGTTGGGTTTTGCCTGTCAATACTTGCCCTTTTCAGTTCAAAGCACTGGTTTCCCTGTGAGTCAGTGGAATTAATCGTTACTTCGGCATTTTTTTCATGCAAAAGCCCTGCAAGGGGGAATATCCCTGTAACCGAAGTGCTTGTGGTGTCAATGTCATCTGCCTGGATAAAACCGGTCTGGCCATCAACTATCCTGACTTTGAGGACCGGAGCCGTCATGGGGGATTCAGCTGTCACAATTATTGCAAACTTTTCCCCGCCAATATAGTCTGTGAAATTAAATGAAAACTCGTTTTCACAAACATTTTCCCCAAGAAAAATTGCCGAGGATTCAGAGCTAAGGCTTCCAGCATTGTCCTGGTTATCGACTGCCCTTATTTTGTAATAATATCTCGTTCCTTCAGTGAGGTCATCCCCATCGTCAATGTATGAAGTCGAACCCGTGCCTGCAATCCTTCTTGAGTCAATTGCGTCAAAATCGTCATCAAAGTGCCTGTAAACCTGATACTCCCTTATGCCGGAGTTTTCACCGCTTGGATTGTCGCTTACACTGTTCCATCTCAAGGTTATCGTCCCGTCTGAATTCGCCTCCACCGACAAGCCGGTAACCTGTTGTGGGCCGGTCCTGTCGATTTTTGCCTTGAAGTGGCTTGTAGAACTGCAGTTCCCGCTTGAGTCACACGATTTTAAGTGGAAGTACCAAACGCCTTCCTGTGTGCCATCCGGGTTTCTTGGAGAAGAACAATCCGAGGACGGAATTGTCCCGGAGTTCTGGTCAAACACGCACTTATAGGTACGGGAACTGTTCACGTCCCAAGAGAAAACAGGGTCATTGTTCGTGCTCCACACGTCATTTGTATGCGTGGAACTGTTAATGGCTGGCGCGGGGATGTTTGACGCGTTCTCGGCTGGCGCAGCATTTTTTTCATCGGAGTCTGTTCCTTCCAAGCCTGACTTGTCCTTTGCACTCACCTTGAAGTAATAAGTTGTTCCATTATCCAGACTGGTTTTGGTTGTATTGGTTGTGCCTGCTGCAACAGTTGCAATTAAAGTTGCAGAATTTGTGTCAAAGCTACTTGCGGTGCCCATGTAAACAAGATATTCTTTCAAATCATAGTCAGTGCTTGCAGTCCAGCTCAATGACACCTGGCCATTTCCAGGAGTTGCCGCAAGCCCGGTCACTTTTACGGGAGCATTTGTGTCAAGGTAAGTGAAATTCACGTCTTTTTGCAACTGGTTTCCTGCGTTGTCTTTTGCAAGCACATTTATGTTGTACAGCGTGTTGTTCATGTCAAACTTGTTTTCGGTGTACAAGCAATTGTACTTTGTGTCAGACTGGGCGCAATTGGAGGATGGGCTGAATGATGTTGACTGCACGCCGTTTATCGTGACAACCGTCTGGCTGACGTTTATTCCGGAAAGCGAGTCATTCAACTCAAATGCCACGACTCTCGATTCACTCTGGCTGCCATTTTCCGGTGAAATAAAAGTAATTGATGTGACGCTCCGGTCAAGAGTTATAGAATCTGATACTGGTGCTGTAATTTGTTCCCCTATGCTTACTTTAACATAAACACTTTTTGGGCCATCTTTTATGTCACAATTGTATTGCGAGTTTATTATGCTAAAATCAGCATATGTATAAGCAAAAGGCGCGGTTAAATATTGTCCATCTCCTACACAGGAAAAATACATTTCAGTTGCTGGGCTTGTGTTTCCGTCGATTGTTATTGTGAGGTTCGGCTTTTCTTGGTTAGTGTAATTTGCATCATTAGCAATTTTTATGCCAATTGTTTGCGCTGAAACAAGCCCAAGAAAAAGGGTAAAGAAAACCACGAAAAATATTTTTTCCTGTTTCAAAAGTTTTCCCCTTTAAAAAAATCCTTGTAAATCCTTGTTGTTGATATCCTTTATTATGAATAATCAATATAAACCTTGTTTTTTTAGTTCTTTGCTTTGCGGGTTTTTCCATTCTTTGTTGGCTTTTTCGTATTTTTCGGGGGTGTCGGTGGGAAACCACTGCCCCGTGTGCATGTAAGCAAAAAGCGCCCCTTTTTTCGCCAGGGCTGGAAAAAGGTTTTTTTCAATCATGGAGAACCCGTTTGGAAGCATGTCAATTGCCTGTTTTTCGAGTATGTATGCCCCGCTGTTTGCCCAGTTGCTTGGAGCAGTTTCTGTCATCGGTTTTTCGACAAATTCAATGATTTTATTTCCTTCCAGTTTTGCCACGCCGTATTGTGATACTTCCAGGACTTTTATAAGGGCGATTGTTGCCACTGCATTTTTTTTTTCATGAGCCTCGTTCATTTCCGTGAAGTTTATGTCCGAAAGGTTATCCCCGTTCAGCATGAAAAATTTTTTCCCAAGCAAGTTTTTTGCCTTCACGAGGGCACCGCCCGTACCAAGAGGCTTGTTTTCATGGGAGTATGTTATGTCCACGCCGAATTTTCCACCGCTCCCAAAATACTCCCTGATTTTGTTTTCCATTACGCCTGTCGCGATTATTATTTTTTTCACGCCATGCTCCACAAGCCCGTTTATGGCGTGCTCAAGTATGGGCATGCCCTGCACAAGAACCATGGGTTTTGGGATTTTTTCTGTGAGTGGGCGAAGCCTTTCCCCACGCCCGCCCGCAAGAATGAATGCCTGGGTTGGAATCATGATACTCTTAACCATTAAAGGGTCTTTTTTTAAAAACTATTTTTTTCATGGCCTGTAAATTCTCCCTATTTTTGCACCAATTTGGTTTATAATTATTTATTGGCGAAACAATAGTATACTTTGGCATTTTTTCCGGATTTTTTTTTCGTAAAAGTTGTTCCTATGAAAATCGCGATGATAGGCTCTGGTTACGTGGGCTTGACTACCGGCTCATGCCTTGCAAAACTCGGCCACGAAGTAACCTGTGTTGACAACAATGAAGAGAAAATTAATTCACTGAAAGCCGGCAAAATGCCGATTTTCGAGCCCGGTTTAAAGGAACTGGTTGAGGAAAACGTTTTGCATAAAAAACTTTTTTTTTCAACCGACGTGAAAATGGCAGTGAAACGCTCTGATGTTGTCTTTATCGCGGTTGGGACGCCGCCAAAACTTACCGGTGAAGCGGACTTGTCTTTTGTCGAGGCAGTAGCGCGTGAAACTGCCCGCGCAATTGAAAAATACACTGTCGTGGTTGAAAAAAGCACTGTGCCGGTTGAAACGGGTGAAAAAATTTCAAAAGCCATTGAATCAGAAGGCGTGAAAAAAGAATTGTTCGACGTTGTGAGCAACCCGGAATTTTTGAGGGAAGGGAATGCAATAACGGATTTTTTGCATGCTGACCGGATTGTTGTTGGAACTGAATCTGAAAAAGCACGCAAAATAATGAAGAGCCTTTACTCCGGCATCAATGCGCCGGTTGTTTTCACCGACATTCGGAGTGCTGAAATGATAAAACATGCGTCAAACTCTTTTCTTGCAACCAAGATTTCATTCATTAACGCCATCGCAAGGCTATGCGACCTTTACGGCGCTGACGTGGAACAGGTCTCCCTTGGAATGGGCCTTGACAAAAGAATCGGCAGGGACTTCCTGAAAGCAGGGATTGGGTATGGCGGAAGCTGTTTTCCAAAAGA
>JAUSEO010000011.1 GCA_030651515.1 archaeon
GATTTGCAGGATCCTCCGGAACTGTTGCCGGGTTTTTTTGAAAAACTCGACGAGGGTTTTGATGTTGTCTACGGTGTTTCAACTAAAAGAAATGACCCGTGGGTTCGCAAATTTCTCTTTGAGGCCTACTACCAGGTGATGGACAGATTTTCTCCGGTGAAATTTCCCAGACACGTTGGAATATTTGCTGTCATGAGACGAAATGTCGTCAACGTCCTCCTTTCAATGCAGGAACGTAACAGATTTATTCCCGGACTTCGCTCCTGGATTGGTTTTAAGCAGGCGGGTGTTCCTTTTGAAAAACCAAAAAGATTTGCGGGAAAGGAAGCGCAGAGTTTGTCCAAACTTTTTCGCATGGGCTTTGATTCGCTGTTTTCATTTTCTTATGTTCCCTTGCGCCTCGCAACATATCTTGGCCTGATTGTCTCATTTTTTGCTTTCCTGGCAATACTTCAAGTTCTCTTTCAAAAACTCGTCGCGGGAACAGCAATCCTGGGCTGGGCTTCGCCGCTGATTTCCACACTTTTTATTGGCGGTGTGCAGCTTTTGATTTTGGGAATAATCGGAGAATATCTGGGAAGAATATATGACGAAGTTAAACGGCGTCCATATTATGTTATTTCTGAAAAAATCGGCTTCTAAAAAAAATGCCCCGCTGGTTCTGGCAGTTTTTTTCTCTCTGCTTGCGCTTTGGGCACAGGTAATCCGCATTGTAACAAGCGGTCTGTTTGACCCCAACGGGAATCTGATTTTCTATGGTTCAGTCCTGTTTCACGACAGCAACGTCCATCTTTCCTTAATTGCCGAGATTCTTCACCGTTTCCCGCCCACCAATTTTTCTTACTTCTTTGAAGGCGAGCAAATCTTAAAAAACTACCACTACATCTACGACATTCTCCTTGCTCTTGTCAACAAGATTTTTTTGATTTCTTCCCTCGATCTATACTATCGGATTTTCCCTGTTTTAATATCACTTTCACTTTCAACAGTAATATATTTAACCGCTTACCGCCTGACAAAATCAAAAACTGTTGCGGCATTTTCTATTTTTTTTACAATTTTTGCAACAAGTCTCGGAAGCACATTGCCTCTGCTAAAAAATATAATTGGTGGAAACCACGTCACCGGAGGAAGCAACATCTTCATGACTGACCAAATACAAGACATTCTGGTCAATCCACATGGAGCACTGAGTTT
>JAUSEO010000015.1 GCA_030651515.1 archaeon
GTCATCCACGCTGTCACCCACAAAAACAGGGTCATTTCCACCCATTTTTTGAAGCGCAAGAATAATCCCTGCAGGGTTAGGCCTTCCTGCAGAAACATCCTCCAAGCAGACAATGCACTCAAAAAAACCTTTCACGCCAAATTTTTCCAGGACATATAACGCTTCGTTTTTTGGCCGGCCAGTGACTATGCCAAGACGAAACCTTTCAAACAGGCTTTTCAAAACGGTTTTCTCAATAATGAGTTTTTCATTGTCAATTAAACCGCCTTTTAGATAAAATTCCTGGAATTTGTCTATTATTTTGCTTTTTTCAACCCGAATGCCTGCTTCCATGATTATCTGCTCTGTCACATCCCAGTCATTGTTGAAACCGCCCCGTTCCTTGATTTTTTGCACAATTCCTTTGCCGATTTTTTTCCCGGTAAAATACTCTGCAGTTTTTATGATTGCAAGCCGGTAGGAATCGCTTACATCCACAAGCACGCCATCAAGGTCAAAAAGCAGCGTTTTTTCCCGCAAAATGTTTTTCAGTTCTGAAACAAGTTTTTCCATTTCCTTTTTCGGGCCAATCGTTATTCTCAGGAAACCGCCCCGAAGTGTTTCTTCACCAATTTTTTTCACAAGAATATTTTCATCAAAAAGTCTCTGCCAAACAAAACCTGTTTTTTCCCCAAACTTGGCCAGGACAAAATTGGCTTTGGAAGGAAAAAATTTTACCCCCAGCCTTTCAAGTTCAGTTGAAAGAAATTGTCTTGTTTCACCAACTTCCCTTACATAACCCTTGACAAAACCAGTGTCATCAAGCGCAGCAATCCCGGCAACAACTGCCAGGCTGTTGACGTTGTAGGGCGGCGCTATTTTTTCCAGGATTCCTATTATTTCAGGGTTTGCAAGGACATATCCAAGCCTCAAACCTGCCAGGCCAAAGCACTTTGAAAAAGATTGCAAGACAACCAGGTTATCATAAAACCTTATTTTGCTGCCCATGCTTTTTCCTGAATACTGGCAATAAGCCTCATCAACAAGCACCACAGCCCCCTTGGCTTTCACAAGGATTTTTTCCAGTGCAAACGATTCAACCATTGTGCCGGTAGGGCTGTTGGGGTTTACAAGGACTATGATTTTTGTTTTTTCAGTTATGCTTCCGAGAATTTCTTCAAGCGGAAAAACAAAATCTTCCCTATACAGAATTTTTTTTATGCGGGCGCCGGCGGCGTTTGAATAAATCTCAAACATTGAAAAAGCCGGGGAGAGAATTATTGCTTCCTCCCCGTTTTCCACAAAAGCCTCAATCACTAATTTGATTCCTTCATCAGACCCGTTTGTAAGCAAGATTTCCGAGGACTCCAGGCCCAAATATTCTGCCAATTTTTCCATGAATTTTCCGTATTCCGGGTAACAACTGATTGTTTCCGGGCTTATTTTTTTCAGCGAATCCAAAACTTTTGTGGAACAGCCGGATAAATTCTCGTTGAAGTCAAGCCTCATTTTGTCTATCCTGTTTTCGCATTTATCGTATTTCGAAATATTTTGAATTGATTTTTTTGGCTCAGGAATGCGGACCTTGCCAAGTATTACAAGGTTGCTTTCAAAAATTTTCCCGTAAACGCAAAGCCCGTTTTCCTCCATTGACCTGCCGGAGTAGACAATGTCTATTGCCAGGTCTGCAAGCCCTTCAGAAAAACTGGCTTCAACGCACCCGTTTACAAAAACTTTTTTCACTTCAAAGCCCTTTCTTTCAAACCCGAGCAGGTAATTTTCAGCAATTTTTTTGTACTTAGAAGAAATGTAAACAACCAGGTTTTTTGGCAATTCTTCAAGCTTTTTGTTTTTTGGGCCAAGAAGGCACAAAACGGGTTTTCCAAAAAACGCTTTTGGGTCTTTCCACTCAACCTTTTCAAGTATTCCAACTTTGCCCCCTGCTTCTTTGAGGCAAAATTCGCTGTAAAGGTCTTCCCCCGTAATTCCCACGGCTTTTTTGCCCTTTTCAAAATACTGCTTGAGCAGAAAAGGTATGTCCTCGCCCCGTGCCTTTACTGTTTTTTTGGGGTCCGCGTTTTTAAGAAGGGAAAAAGCAGTCTTTGAATATTTTTCAAGCCCTGAATTCTTTGGCGCCAAAATGAAGGCAATCACTGCAGTCAATCAAAGGGCTTGCCATGCCGGCTTTAGTCTCTTGGCTGGTGAAGTAAACCACTGTTCTTTAGTGGGAAAAAAGTGGGATTCATGATTATATTATAATCGCCCTCTGTTTAAAAACATTACTTTTCCACCGGGGCAAGCCTGTAAGACTTGATTTTAGGGTTTGCCTTCAGGATTGACTTTAATTTTTCCACGTTGCATTTTGAAAAATCCGCTATTATTTCCCATTCTGCTTCTTTTCCACGCTTGAGGCTCCGCGAAAAAGTGTAAATAAGGTCAACATTGTTTTTGGCAAGGAGTTCAGCAGCAGCAGCAAGCGTCCCTGGTTCATCCTCAAACCGCAGAATCATTTTTTTGGCTTTTTTGTCAATCGGAAAAAGTATTATCCTGCCATTTTCCATGTCCAGGCTTGCCACAATGTTTTCACCGGCCTTGAGCCCCAGTTCTTCCCTGAATGAATTTGGAATAATTACTCTCCCCTTGGAGTCAAGCCGGATGTTTTGTGTTGACATTTTTCACACGCTGTATTGTTTTTACTCTATTCTTATTCTAATTTCTTTGCGGTTTTCCTGCATTATTCTGGCTTTTTTCCATTTTTTGAGCTTATTTGCCCGCTTAGTTCTGTCATTTGCTCTGAAGTAGTGAATTCTCTCCTGCATTTTAAACACTTGTAGTATGGGGGATCTCGGATTGTTATTCTCCCATCACTAAGTTTCACTTCCTCGAATTGAAGTTCTGCCCTTCCTTGGCATAGGCGGCATTTTATTTCTTTTTCCATAACTTGACCTCCTCTTCGGCCCATAGAAGGAGAATGTAACTTTTTTACTTTAAACTTTTTTTACTTTAAACTGGTGAAGTCAGGTTTTTATTATTGAGCACACTGCTTCAACAGTTTTCTCTGTTTTTGTTTGCATTAGCGATCCTATTTTATAGTCGATGATTGAATTGTGCGCTGTAAATATTTTGTTCGGCCTGATGTTGCTGTCCTGTTTTAATGTACCTGACTTGAACTCCTTTTCCGACAGGGGGATTGAGTAGTTGTCCTTTGTTTGCCTGCTTGTTATCTGGCAGAGGATTAAATCATCCTCCTTCAGCTTCGTCAAAACCAATGCAGGCCTTTTCTTTGCATTGCTTAGGTCAGAGAACGGAAAAGGGATTACAACAACATCGCCTTTCACAAGTCTTTCCATGCTTCATCCTCTTCCTTTGAAAGCCAGTCCTTGGCTAGGGCTTTTTCTGAAGCCAAAGCAGTGTAAAGTTTTTCCTGCTTTTCTTCCTGGAGTAGCGAGTCAACCTTGCTTAGAGTGACTTTGTTGTTCTTCTGGACCAAGAGCAGTTTACTCCCTTGCCTAATTTGCAGTTGCTCTCTCACATTCTTTGGAATGACAACCTGCCCTTTCTTGCTGACAGTAATAATTTCGACTTGTGCCATACTAACAGATTAAAACAAACAATTTATAACTGTAAGTCCTAACTTACTTGTAAGATTACTCCCACTCAATCGTTGCAGGCGGCTTGTGCGTGACATCAAAAAAAACAGCTCCAATGCGAGTCTTTGAAATTTTTTTCACTATTTTTCCAAGAACCTTTTTCGGCAAAGGGTAAAAGCTTGCAGTCATTGCCTCTGCACTTGAAACAGGCCTCAAAACAACAGCTTCCTTTTTCCCGTTCATTTCAAGCGGCAATAGGACTACCGGAAACTGCCAGATTTCTTTGTACAATTTTTTGTCCTTTTCAACTTCCTGCATCACATGCTCATCAATTTCCTGTAGCAAGGAAACACGCTTGCGTGAAAGGCCTGCCGAAAAGCATTTTACTTCTCCAAGTTTTTTTGGCTCAATGCAAAAAACAACCCGGGTGATTTCTTTTACACTGTTCGTAAGGGCAGTTGAACATATTTCCAATTTCTTCCAGTCAAGCCTGCCTGAAAGCGCGCACACCAGGCGGTAAGTCCTAAAATCCCCCGCAACGCCTACAGCTTTAACGGGCAAAACCTGTGCGTCAAAACCGTGCTTTTTTGCAACTTCCATAGCTTTTTCCTGAACTTGCTTTGGAATCGTTTCTTTTCCCTCAGAGCATAATACGCGAATCGCAAGCCCCGGCCCCGGGAACGGGTGGCGCCACACGATTTCCTTTGGCAACCCAATCTTTTCCCCAAGAGCGCGCACTTCATCCTTGTACAGGTCGCGCAATGGCTCGATTACCCGCCCTTTTTTTGTAAGCTCTTTAATGATTTCCGCCTGGTTATGGTGCGTCTTAATGTGCGCAGAGTTCTGTGAACCCTTGGTTTCAATAGTGTCAGGGTAAATCGTGCCCTGGCCAAGCACCCACTCATCCTCGTTCCACGCGAGTTTTTGCGTCTCCCTATTCGCAACGTCGACAAAGAGTTTCCCGATTATTTTTCTCTTTTCTTCAGGGTCAATCACTCCGTTCAAGGCTGAGAAAAATTCTTTCGACGCGTCAACGACTTTCAGCTCCTTCTGCCCGACGCCGATTTTTTCAAACGCTTTCCTCACTTTTTCCGACTCGTTTTTGCGCATGAACCCGTGGTCAACGTGCAGTGCAAACATGCGCTCCTTTCCAAATGCCTTGTGGAATAATGCAAGTGCGACTGTTGAATCCACTCCGCCGCTTGCAAGCAAAAAAACTTTTCTTTTACCAGTCACTAACCTGATTTCGCGGACTTTTTGCTCCGCGAGGCTTTCAGGGCGCCAGTTTTTTTTGCACCGGCAGATTCTGAACAAAAAGTTTGCAAGAATTTTTCTCCCGTGAACCGTGTGTGTTACTTCCGGGTGGAACTGCAGGCCAAACATTTTTTTTTCCGGTGACCAGATTGCCGCGTTGAGGCAGTCAACCGTGGAACCAGCGGTCGTGAATCCTGGCGGGAGTTTTTCGACTTTGTCCCCGTGGCTCATCCAAACACTTTCCCTGCCAGACAATCCAAAAAAGAGGTATTTTTTTTCTTTTATAGAAACTTTTGCCATGCCGTATTCCCTGACTTTTCCAGGCACGACTTTTCCACCAAGCACATGCCCCATCAACTGCTGGCCATAACACAACCCAAGGACAGGCACTCCAAGTGAAAAAATCTCTTTGTTGAAGGCAGGTGCATCTTTTTCGTAAACCGAGGCAGGGCCCCCGCTGAGAATGATTCCTTTTGCTTCCCTGAGCTCTTTTGTAGAAACAGTTGGTTGCCTGATTTCAGAATAAACCCCAAGCTCTCGCACACGCCGGGCCAATAAATGGGTGTACTGTGACCCAAAATCCAGAACCAGGATTTTGTCAGTTGCCTGCATATAAAACAGTGAGTGAAGGTTAATTTAATATTTCCCTAACGACATAACCATTATGTTCTAAATGGCTCGGGCAAGAATTCCTTTTGCAAGAAATGTGGGCAGATTCGCGGGAAAAATGCTTCCAAGATTTTTAATCTCTCAGAAAGACATTTCTGCCCCCCGGCTTGCAGGCAGGGCAGTGAGGAAGATTAAAAATGCGATTAAAAGTTATCCTGGTTCGCTTTCTCCTGAAAGAAGGCGTGCAAGAAAAGCTGTAAGACAAAAGGGGGATTTTTTAAAAAATGGGGATAAACTCATTGGCAAGCTTAGACTAGAACTTGAAGAGTTACAACAGAGCATGGGTTCATTTTCAGGAAAACCCCCTGCTTTTTCAAAAAACAGGAAAGTGAAAGCATTACAATTTAGGCTGGCTTTATTGCAATCACAATGGAAAAAATTATCCAACTCTGGGGCACGCAGAGCCAAGTTAGTAAGATTGGAAGCAGAAATAACAACAACAGCATCAGAGCTAAAACAAGAACACAATCGCCTCCAACAAAGATTGGTTGACTTGCCAGGCCAAATTGATTTTTTAGAGCAAGCAATTAAAAGAGCAGAGCAGATGGAACCTGAAGAATTATCTAAACACCCGCCAATCGGGAGTTTCGAAAGATTCATGACTTCTCCTTTAAATAAAACTTGGAGACAAAAAAGAAAAAAAGGCAAGTAGTAGTGTTGTTTATGGACAAAAAATGGGTAAATCTTTTGGTTGTAGTGGGTGTATTATTGGCAATTATACTTGTTGTAAGTTTTTTTGTAAGAGTTGAGCAACCTCCTTCCTACCAGGAATCGGCAATATTTTCTTCCTTCGCTTCTTCAGGAGTGCCCGTTGAAACCTTTGATGAAGCACTTGATTCCTTTGATTTAGGCATTGAAGACCAAAAGCTTGCAAGGCTTGAAACAGAACTCAGAAAAATAATCCAAACAGGTTCTGTACAGGCAAAACAATCATCTCAAGCCATTTTGCAGGCGCTGGAGTTTGAAAAAAAACAATCCGCTCTTGCTGTACGCCTCGCTGCTGTTGAAGAGGAAGAAATTTCCATAACCTGTACAAAACTGGAAGAAATCAATGCATTGCCTGGTTTTTTTCTTGACATTGTCCTTGAAGCTGATGAGATGAATGTAACGCTTTCAAAAGCCTCTTTGTCGCGCATTTCAGTGGATGACAGCGCGCTTTTGGCAGAAACAGATACTTTTGACCTGGAACTAACGAGAATCACGGATTTTTGCAATGTCGTGGCAAATTTGATGGAACAAGGTGAACCCTGAAATGAAAAAATTCCTATTTTTGATGGTTGGATTGTCTGTTTTATCTTCTATAGCTTACGCGCCTTTTGTTGACCAAGTTGAAGGCGCAAAAGGGTTGTACGAAAAAATCTGGGAATTCGAGCAGCCTTTTGGCGGCGTTGCACCGGAGCAACCTGGCTTTACCACGGAATTTGTTGACCTTGAATCAACGGGCCAGGCAGGAGGGCTCGTATATTTAACTGCAGAAAAAGTCGGTGACAAGCTTTTGGAAAACACGCGGTTCATACATGACTTTGGCGACCAGGATGTCATACGCCTTGCGGGACTTGAAGCCCAGAGAGCTGAAACACTGGCAAATTACAGATTCACGTCGTACCTTGACGAGGCTTACCAGGAAGGTATCAGAACTGGGAATTTCACGAGGCTTGACAGCGTTGTTCAACAGCTGAAAAACTCCGGTGACAATATAATAAAAGACAATGCCGCAAAAGTGGAGCAGGTTCTTACAACTGCCCGTGCTGCGGGTGGAAATCTTGGCCAAAATGTTGCAGCAGGTTTGAAAGATAATGGTTTTTTGGAAACAGCTGACGTGACAGCCGATAACACTTTTAGAAAAGCCGCAGAAGGAAAACTTGCAAGCCTTAAAACACAAATGGAAAACAGCCAGGAAATAACACGATTAAGACAAGGCTATGATGTAACCATTGGTGAAACGAACGGACTTAAACTACAGTCAAAAACCACTGGCCGAGTATTTGAAGTTCCATCCGTGGGGGTTCAAAATCTTGCCCCTTCAGAAATAAGCAAGCTGAACAACGTTGACAATTTTGTAGCAAGCACCAAAGCCCCCCTTGACAGGTCTTCCCTTGCATTTGATAGCCGGGGCGCAGTCGTAGCACCAAGGGTTGAGACTATTGATAGTTTGGTGAGAAAATACGGTAGCCAAGATATTACTCCTGCCGGAAAACAAAAAATTGCAGGTAAAATAAAGGACGCAATAGCTTCAGCTGAAAAAGCAGGTGTAAAAGGATTAAAGTTTGAAAATGGTTTGTTATCGCACCAGGGGCAGATTATCGACCTTGGCGCTGGTGAAACCCTTCTTCAAAAAATCGCCCCGGGCATTGACCAGCCAGCCGGTGTTTACCAAAGAACTGCAAGTGTCATAAAAAACAATGCTGCAAAATTAGCCGGAACAAAAGGCGGGCAAGTTGCCGGGAAGGTCTTAAAGCCTGTTGGCATGGTTGCCAAAGTAGGCGGAAAGGTTCTTGGAGTAGCAAACGTTGTTGTCGGCGCACCGGCTTTAGGGGCAAGGGTAGGGCTTGCACTTGATTGCGCAGACTACGAAAACGTACCCCCCCTTGTAGGACTGTACACTGAAAATGATTCACTGGTCCAGGAAATAAACCCGAACATTGAAAACAACATTGAAAAAGTCAAAGGCTGCCTAAAAGACGCCTTTGAAAGGACTGAAGACCGGGGCTGGCTTGTGAGGCAAACGATAAATGTTGCAAACTTTTTTGACCCAACCGCCCTGGCACAGGATATATGGTTTTGGGCTGACTCGCCAACAGTGGCAGTTGACTACTGCAGTTGGGCGGTTTATTCGCTCCAGAATGAAGAGCCTTCACCAGAACAGGAAGCAGAAGTGCAGGCAATGGGCTGGGGCTGCATAGAAGGAAAACAGGAAATGAGTCTCTCCCACCTTTCCAAAGGCGACTACACAGCATATATCCTTGTAGAATACGCTCCAGACTTCCTGGAATTCATAAATGAAGAGTATTCAAACGGAAAATTCCAATTGTTTTTCGATAGCAAAAACCAGTATGAAAGGATAGGCTTTAACTGCAATGGCCCGGATATCATACCTGGCCTGAACAGCGACCTGAAATGCTTTGCAAACGAGGGGCACTTTGGCTTTGCAATCATTGACGCATCAGAATTCGGGGAAACAAAATCAGAAGGAAACGTTTTACTACCAAGGGAAGTTTTGGAAACAAAACTCGGGGAAAAACTTTCCGTTTTTGACCTTGAAAAATTCAACGATTACGTGCTGGGGGTGTACGTTTTTGACCCTCAATTTGAAGACAACCTCCGGGCAAACCTTGTAGAAGAATTCAAGCACGCACCAGGACACCTGTACAACTCCAAGAGCAGGTCACTGACAATCAGGACTGTGAACCCAGGGAAATCCTACCTTGTTTACCTAAAAAAAGACTCTTTTGAAGGAGTTATCCTAGTAACAAACATAAAAAGCGGTGATTTGAAGTGAAAAATGCACGACTTATTTTAATTTTTGCAGTGCTTCTTGGCGGAGTTTTTTTCAGTGTCCTTGGCCAGGACGTGGAATTCATTGACCTGACCGAATTTGGCGTAAAAATAAAAACGCCGTCAGATGGCCAGGAATTCCTGGTGAACCAGGAAATAAAATTCGAAGCGTCAGCAATCAACAAAAATGACAGTGAAATAAAGTGGGAATGGGATTTTGGCGACGGGTCAAAATCAGACAAAAAAACAATTACCCATGCCTATAGCGGTATCGGCGAATTTGAAGTGAAATTAAACGGCATAGTAGGCGATGAAACAAAATCACACAAAATAAAAATAACGATAAAGCGCGATGCTCAAAGCAAGGGTTGCATGGCAATAAAAGAATGCTTATCGTCTGTGGGGAAAAATTTTTCATTCAGGCTTTTTGACTGAGGCGGCTGCCATGATTTTTGGTTTTGGTTCGCGTCTTTTGAGGAAAAGAGCTGCAATAAAAAGTGAAGTAGACTCCCAGCAAAAAAAACTGGAACGCCTACGGAAAAAACACTTGGCTGCAGTTGCAAAAGCAGAACAGGCAAGCAGAAAGTTTGGCGGAATCAGGGCTCCAAAGGCTATGGGAAAAATTGCCTCAAGCAAAGAAAAGGCCTCTTTTATAGCTGCAGCTATTGCTGCGAAGGGCGCCAAAATCCAGCAACTCAGGTTACAATCTGGCCAATTGAGAAGAACGCCCGCTTTTGAAAACGCAGTAAGACAAAAACAGGGACGAAAGCGCTCCAGAAGACAAGTTGTCGAGCGGTTGAAACAAAAAATTCGAAATACTTTTTCCGCAGATGCAAGGCAAAGAAGGAAACAAAGAAAGCTTACACTTAAGCAGCTTCGGCAGGAGCTTCGAACACTCCAACAACAGTCAAAAAAATATGCCGGTTATCCAACAACCAGTAGGGAATTAGCCAGGCATATTCTGCGGCTTGACCCGCCTTATATTGCTTTAAAAAGTGCTGCAAACCCGTTATGGGAAGAAATCAGAAAAGAAAACTTAGCTCTCAATCGTGCACAAGGAAGGCTTACTGAACTTACTTCCACTCCGCAGGAAAGAAGGCTTCCTTCACATGGCAATGAAGTGCGCCGGGCACAACTTGCCATTGAATATGCACAATTAAGCCTTGATGAAAGAAAGTCAAGATTTGAGAATAATAGAAATGAGCGCAAAAGGAGAATTGAACAAATAAGAACCCGTGTTGTTCCTGTAACTTTAAGGAGGATGCGCGAACTGCGGGAACGAATAAATGAAGTGGCCGACTTAATTCGCCAGGCATAGGAAAGACGATTTTTCAAGGCATAACCAAAAGGCTTATTCAGCCTTTCACTTTACCTCTATTTTCCTCTGCGAGCCAGTGCCCGTGATTTTTGGCGCGCTAATTTCAAGCATGCCTGTGCGCCGAAAAAGGAGTGTCAAAAAAATCCCCAGAAAGCCCCTGTCGAAAAACTCGTCAAAAATATTCCTTCTCCTCGTTGCGTGTCTCCTGCCTTGTTAAAATGCAAAAGCCACAAAAAAGTGACTAAACTTTTTAGTCATTTTGAGAAGATTTTGGGCAAAAGTCTTTTTATTTCTTCCAACCTGCTGCTTGCCTTTCCAAGCCAATCTACGTTGCAAGTTATGTACTAATTTTTTCTGGTCGGCACGTTTAAATATTTCCTTGGGAGTATTATGTATTGCGGAAAACTTTGTTTTTCGCAGAAAAACTTGGATTGGTGAGCCTAACAATTTCTTTTCCAAGTCTTGGCCCGTCTTTGGGGGCTGTTTTCGCGGAGGGAACCCAATTCGTTGGGTTTTTTCCCCTATTTCGACTCCAACCCTTTTTCTCCAAGCGTTCTTTTTTTACAGCTTTTCTCAAAACCTTTCATAGTCATGAGTAATAATCAAGGCTTACCGCGCCATCTCCAAGATGGCGCACATCCGCGCCGCGAGCCCGCGCAAGGGCTCATGGACTGCGAAATCTGTGGCTCTTCCGGAAAAGTCTTTGAATCCCAAATAGATGGCACCACGATGTATGCCTGTGAGCGGTGTGCAGGGGGCAACAAAAAAACCTCTGTTCACAAACCATTTCCACCACAGGTTTCTTTTCAA
>JAUSEO010000020.1 GCA_030651515.1 archaeon
TTCTTTTTCAGATATTTTTGGGAAAAGATTTTTTGCCAAAAAAAACTAGCATTAAATGAACTTGGGTTATGCCAAAAACCGCGGGTTATTTCTGCAGTTTAAGCTTGCGCGCATATTGGCTAAATGGCAACCTTTAAAACAGGATTCATTTTATTTTTGATTTTATGGCTAAAAAATTCCTCGTTACTGGCGGGGCGGGTTTTATAGGGTCGCACTTGGTTGACCGGTTATTGGAGAAAGGGCATGAGGTAAGGGTTTTGGACAACCTGGACAGGCAGGCTCATCCGGACATTAAAAAGGATGTTTTCTTAAACCCCAAAGCAGAATTTGTAAAGGGCGATGTTTGCGACAAAAAAAAAGTCGGGAAAGCCCTTGAGGGGGTTGATGGGGTTTTTCATTTTGCAGCGGCTGTTGGCGTTGAACAAAGCATGCAGGAGCTTAATTATTATGTTAAAAATAATTCACTTGGAACTTCCAATCTCCTTGAAGTCCTTGCAACAACAGATAATGATGTGAAAAAGATTGTTGTTGCCAGTTCAATGAGCGCTTATGGCGAGGGCCTTTACAGGTGTGAAAACTGCGGGCTGATTGAACCGGAGTTGAGAAGTGGAGAACAATTAAAGATGAAAAAATGGGAGCTTTATTGCAGTGTTTGCAGCAAAAAACTGGTTCCCGTTCCAACGCCTGAGACAAAGACACAAAAACCCAATTCAATTTATGGGATTACAAAAAAAGACCAGGAAGACATGACATTATTAATAGGAAAAACTTATGGCCTGAAAGCGGTTTCCATGCGTTTTTTTACTGTCATTGGGCCAAGACAACCCCCAAAAAACCCTTACACGGGGGTAATAAAGCTTTTTTTGAATAAAATAATGAAAAATGAGCAGCCGATTGTTTTTGAGGATGGTTTGCAGTCAAGGGACTTTATTTCAGTTCACGACGTTGTTGAAGCAAATATTTTGGCCATGATGTCTAACGCTGCCAACTATGAATCTTTCAACGTTGGGACAGGAAAACCAGTTACCATCATGGAAACTGCAGAAAAAATCGCTTTGCTTTATGGTTCACGTATAATGCCAAAGGTAACCCAGGATTTCAGAGGGGGGGATGTTAGGCATTGTTTTCCGGATATTTCAAAAATAACTTCAAAAATAGGCTGGCGCCCAAAAAGAACATTTGAGGGCACATTAATGGAAATAATAGAGTGGTCAAACCAAAGGGTGGAAAAAAATTGAAACACCCTTTAAATTTTTAAAGTGTTTTTTGGTTTAAGTTATTATCAAACTGGAATCGTTTAGTGGGTGTTTTTTTGCATGTTCTTTTTTGTTGAAAAATGCAGGATTTGCGGTTCAAAAGATTTGAAAAAATACCTGAATTTGGGGCAGATGCCCCTTGCAAACAACCTTGTGGACGTAAAAAGCAACAAAAGTGACTTGTTTTTTCCTCTTGAGGTTCTTTTTTGCAAAAAATGTTTTTTGTCGCAGCTTTCCGCTGTTGTAGAGCCAGAAACCCTTTTTTCAAATTATTCATACAGGACATCCATTTCTGATACTTTCATAAAGCATTTTTCGGCATTCAGCCTTGAAGTACAAAAAATTTTTCCCGACACAAAAAACTGCCTTGTTTTGGATATTGCCAGCAATGATGGCTGTCTTTTGCAGGAGTTCAAGAAAAAAGGTTTTCCGGTTCTAGGCGTGGAACCTGCAAAAAACATTGCTGAAATCGCGGAAAGCGAAGGGATTGAAACTATTGTGGAGTTCTGGGGAGAATCAGCTGTTAAAAAAGTTTTGCAAAAAAAACAAAAACCACAGGTTATCACTGCTACAAATGTTTTTGCACATGTAGATGACATTCACTCTTTTGTAAGTGACGTAAAAAAAGTTTTAAGCCCTGACGGCATTTTCATAATTGAAGTGCCATATGCATTGAATCTTATAATGAAAAATGAGTTTGACACAATTTACCATGAGCACCTTTCATATTTTCTTGTCAGGCCACTTTTAACACTTTTTGAAATGGAAAAACTGGACGTCTTTGATATCCAGGACATTCCAATTCATGGCGGGAGCATAAGGGTTTTTGTGAAATTTCCACAAAACAATGGCATCAAAACAATGCATCAAAACATAAGAAAATTTGTCGAAAAAGAGGAAAAAAATGGCCTGTATTTCCTTGATGCTTACAAAAAATTTTCATTCAGGGTTCTTAAGTCAAAAATAGATTTTCTGGAACTTTTGCTTGAGCTTAAAAAAGATGGGAAAAAAATTGCAGGGTATGGTGCAGCCGCAAAAGCTTCCACTCTACTTAATTATTGCGGGATAGGAACCGAGTATATAGAATTTATTTGTGATGATTCGCCTTTGAAACAAGGCAAGGCATTTGCGGGAAACCACATCCCTATAATTCCAAGCAATGCACTTGAAAAAACCAAGCCAGATTACCTTGTTCTGTTTGCCTGGACAATAGCAAAAGAGTTAATTACAAAAACAAAAGAATTTCAATCTTATGGAAAATATATCATTCCCCTGCCAAGGGCAAAAATTATTTTGGATGAGAAAAACCTCTGAATGCTTGATCTGAATGCCAAGAACCAGAACTTCAAAAAAATCTGACTTTTTACTTGCGTCAATCATTATAATTAACTGGAATAATTATGAAATGACAAAAAAATGCATTGAAAGTGTTGTTAAGAATAATGAATACCCAAATTTTGAAGTCTGGCTTG
>JAUSEO010000001.1 GCA_030651515.1 archaeon
GTTTGTGACTTGCTTTGGCTTGATGAAAAAATTGTTGTAGAATTTGAGTCAAGGATTTCTCATCAGAGCATTGTTTTGAAGTCACAGCAGTTTGAGGGCTTTAATGTTTTTGTTTTTGACATTGAAAAGTTTTCAGTCCACGAGATTCTTGAAAAAATTGGGGCAGTAACAAAGCCTCGGCAATTGCTTACTCCAAACGAGCACAGGAATTGTGCGGAGTGCCATGAGCGGTTTGAGTGCAGGAGCGATTCGCCTTATTGTGGTGTCGAGTGCCAGGCCAAGGCGGCTGAAAAAGCCGAGGAATTGTTTAAGAAAAAAGCATTGGAGGCGGTTTCTTCCAAGGATTTGAGCGAAAACATTTTTTCTAAACTTGCTGAAAAGGAAAAGGAGTTGGTGTTTGTTGCAGCAACCTAAAATTGATTTGGACAGAAGCCTTTCCGGCAGAGAGCGGGAAAGGGAGAGGATTAACATTAAACTTGCAGAGGCAAACGTCAGGCGGCTAAAAGCACAATAAGAGTTTAACCAAGGAGAAATTGACAGATTGGTTGCAATGAGCGAGCAGCTTGACTTGCAAATGCAGGAAGGTCAAGAGGTTATTGAAAAGTCAAGGAGGCTTGTTGGCGGAGCAAAGATTGCCGAGGTTCACCCGGAACTTGTAAAACCCTTAGAAAAGCTGACTGATTCCGGGGGATAAAAAATGCCTTTGTCAGAAAAAGAAATCAACTTGTTTAAGGGAATTCCAGCAAGCCGGGTAAAGTACGTTGTCTACAATTTTTTGAAAAACAAAGACAGCCGCAAAATGGCTTTCACAAAAAAAGAGTTAATGAATGACTTGAAAGAATACGGCTTTCAGGGAACAATGGCTGCCTTGAACAAGCATTTGCGGGAACTGCGCACTGAAGGCTTGCTGGATTGGGTGAGGACTTTTAATGGCTGGTACTGGTTTCCGACAAAAAAGAAGCCAAAAATTCCAAGGGAGTTTTTATGAAGACTATTCAAATGCCAAAGATTTCTTCAACCGTGCAGCATAAACACTACTGCAGGGACTCTTTAATTCATCCTGCGAAAATGTCGCCAATTCTTGCGCAATGGATTATCAAACACTACACCAAAAAAGG
>JAUSEO010000029.1 GCA_030651515.1 archaeon
CAAAATCCGTGGAAAAAAAAGAGGAAAAAGTTTCTTCTAAGGCCAGCCATAAGAAGGCTGAAGCACCTGAAAAGGCTTTAGCGGCAGAAGAAAAAGAAGAAGCCAAAGAAGCAAAAGCCCATGAAAAAGAGCACTTGGAAACTCCTGAAAAAGGGCACGAAAAGGCTCATTCTGAAAAGGAAGAGCACAGGGGAAAAAAGACCTTGGGAAAAGGGCCTTTTGAGTGGGTCGAGTACAAGCCAAAAGAAATAGAAGAAGTAATCGTTAACCTTGCAAATTCTGGGAACAGTGCTTCAGAAATCGGTTTGATTCTGCGCGACCAGTACGGCATCCCTGGCATGAAAAAATTTTCAGGCGAAACACTCCAAAAGGTGCTTGCAAAGCACTCTCTTTTGCCTGAAGTCCCGGAGGACCTGCTTAGTCTGCTCAAAAAGTCTGTCAAGCTTGAAAAGCACATGGTTCAAAACAAGCATGACATGACAGCCAAAAGAGGCCACCAGCTGACCGTAAGCAAAATAAGGCGCCTGCAGGAATACTACCACAGGACAAAAAAGCTTTCAAAAGACTGGTATTACAGCCCAGAGAGAGCAGCATTGTTAATCAAGTAAAAAAGCGGCAAAAACATGGAGCTTGAGTTTGAAATTGAAATCGGCGGAAAAAAATTGAGGGAAAAGGCAAAAAGCATTCAAGAGATTTTGGAAAAAGCAAACAAAGAGTGTGAATGAAAAAGTGGCAGACGAAAAAAAGGCTTCGGCAAAACAGGAAAAAACGGAATCAGCAACCGTTGAAAAAAAATCTGTTGTGAAAAAGCGCGGTGTTGACAAGTGGAAGAAAAAAACGTGGTACACGCTCATTGCATCCAAAGAGTTTGACAGAAAAGAGCTTGGGACAACGGTTGCAGAAAAGCCGCAGCTGGTCATGGGGCGCACCGTTGCTGTCGGGGTAAGGCAGCTTTCAGGCGACCCGAAAAAATCCCACGTAACGCTTATATTCAAAGTTGTTGACGTCAAGGGAAACAAGGCATACTGTGACGCAATAGGCCATGAGATAAAGGACAGTTACCTGAGGAAGTTCACAAGGCGGCGCGGCTCCAAAGTCGAGCTTGTAAAGTTCATAGAGTCAAGCGACAACAAAAAAATAAAAATAAAGACGATTATCCTGACAAACAAAAAGTCAACCGGCAAAAAAAAGACTGCTTTAAGGAAAGTCATTACAGACAAACTTGACCCGATTTCAAAAAAGTACCCGAGCCAGGAAATAATTTCCGAACTGGTTTTCGGCTCGCTTGTGCAAAAGATTTTCTCGGACGCAAAAAAAGTCGAGCCACTCAAAAGAGTTGAAATAACCAAGTCAAGGATAGTCGGCTGAAAAAAAAGTGACTTTTTTTGGCGCTACTTGAAACCGCATTCCAGCCAACATTTATGGAAACCATGGCTTACATTTTTCTCTCACTATTTTTCTCTTTTTTTTCCCACTCAAACAAAAGCTTTTCAAATAACGGGGTCATATTTGGGAACATCGTGGGATTCCTGGTTTTTTTTCTCGGCGGCATACAGGGCTTTTCCGCTCTGGCGGTTTTTTTTGCACTGGGTGAATTTGCAACAATTCACTCAAGGAAAAAAACAAGCCATGACCACGAGCAGAGGACAAGCCTCAACATTGCCGGAAACGCAGGGGCAGGAATCATTGCCTTGATGTTTTCAAACTACGCTGCTTTTTTCGGGTCAATTTCTGCAGCCTTGAGTGACACGCTTTCAAGCGAAATAGGGCTCTTGTCAAAAAAAAATCCAAGGCTCATAACGAACATGAAAGAGGCTGCACCGGGCACTGACGGCGCAGTGACAATTCTCGGGTTTGCAGGGGCTTTTTTTGGCGCACTTGTTATTTCAGTAGTGCACCTGTTTTTCTTTGGCAGCCCAATGGTTGCTTTTTTTATTTTCCTTGGGGGAGTGGCTGGCACAGTAGTGGACAGTTTTCTTGGCGCAATATTCCAGCAGAAAAAACTCCTTGACAACAACCAGGTTAACTTCATTGCCACAGCAAGCGGGGCAATTGTCGTGTTTGCGCTTCAGGCTTTGACTCTTGGAGCCTGAATTGAAAAAAGGCCCCTGGCCATTCCTTCGCCGAAAATTTTTCCGCTGATTGAAAACAAGTCAATCAGACTTGGGGCGGGTTTTGAATAAGTCTTTAACTCAGGCTCGCCCTGTATTCCGCCCAGTTCTGCAGCTTTTTTTATTGCATTTTCGCGGCTTGCAAGTTCGTCCACAAGGCCGCGTGAGAGTGCCTGCCTGCCTGAAAGAATCCTGCCATCAGCAATTGAGTCAAAGCTTGACTGCAAAAGCTTGTCTTTTCTGAAAGACAAAACGTCCCCCTTGAACTGCTGGAAAGTTTCTTCGAGGAGAGATTCGAGGATTTGCCTGTCTTTTTCAGTGAGTTCCTCGAAAATGTTTGCCGTTGCCTTGAGTTCTCCCGCACGCAAAACGTTGACTTTTACTCCAAGTTTTTCAAGCAGGCCGGAAACGTCAGGCACAACCGTGAGGACACCAATGCTGCCAGTGATCGAGTCAGCGTCAGCAATCACGTAATCTGTAGCAGAGGCGACATAGTAGCCCCCGCTTGCACCCATTTCCCCGATATAAGCTACAACCGGTTTTTTTTCGCGGACTTCGCGCACCTTGTAAACTATCTGCTTTGTTGGGACAACGCTTCCGCCGGGAGAGTCAATGTCGATAAAAATAACGCCCACAAGCGGGTCGTCACCGGCCTCGTCAAGCAGGCCAACTATTTCGGAAGCAGAATAAGTTTCAGAAAAGCCTGAAGAAGAGGAAGCTATTTCACCCTGCAGTGGAATGACCGCGACTTTTTTTTCAAGCGAAATGCCCTCTAGGCCCAAAACAAGGGCAACCCCAAGCAAAACCAAAAACACGAGCAAAAGGACGCCGATGCCTCCGATGAGTGCCAGTTTTTTTGCAGAATCGTTATTTAAACCCATCAAACTCATTAATAGAGTTATAAAAGGAAAGTTAAAAAAAGGGGTTTTTTTGGATGGAGCTTTTGCTCAAACTTTTTTTTTACCTGGCACCAATGTATTTTGCAAACTCTTTTGCAATGCTTTTGGGAGGAAAAACACCCCTGGACCTTGGAAAAACACTTTGGGACAAACAGCGCGTTTGGGGGGGTGGAAAAACCATCCGCGGGACAATCGCCGGAATCGCGACAGGATGCGCTGTGACATGGGCACTCTGGTTTTTGTTCCCTGCACAGGCAACTGAACTGACTCCAAACTATTTGGCGCTTGGCTTTCTCTTGTCAGTGGGCGCAATCTTTGGGGACATTGTGGCAAGTTTTTTCAAGCGCAGAAACAAAATCCCAAGCGGAACACCGGTACTTTTTTTGGATCAGCTTGACTTTGTTTTTGGGGGGATGATACTTGGAAGCGCTTATTACGTGCCGGGTTTTTTTGAAATCGTCATTATCGCCGTTTTGACGCTTATCATCCACAAGGCATCCAACTACTTTGCATTCAAGACAAAGCTCAAAAGAGTGCCGTGGTGAAAAAAGTTTTGCGGTTATTCTCTTCTTAGGCCTTTCTTGATAAAATGCCCCAAAAAAAAACTAAAACGGCGGGGGGCTAAATATTTTCTCGTAATAAAAAGATTTTTAAAAATAGACTTCAAAATAGGGGAATAGGGAGGTAAAAATATGAATGTCAAAAATATGAAAGCCAAAATAATCATTGCTGTTCTAATGGTTGTTCTAGTTGCGTATGGAATTTCAGCAACCAACGCAGGGAATTCAGCCACTACTCTCAGCTATGAAACAGCAGCGCAGTCCGGAGTTTCAGACTCAACAATAGCAGGCGAGAAAGCCATTACTAATCTCGGCGATGAAACAGCGATACCGCCCGGAGAGCCTTATCCAATCGGAGAGCCTTATACAGTATCTTTTTTAGCCCAACAAATGCAGGTATCCACTGCTTCTTCAAACGGCCTTGGCGTGGGCGGGGTTGCCGGACACCCAGGCGTCTTGAGTCTCTGGAGAACTGACCGTAATATTGGCCGTTTAGTGCCAATAGTACAACCTGCACCTATTCAACAAGCGATCTTTGCAATGAACGACGGAACAGGCAAGACCATCCTTGTTCTCACAAGGAGTTATACCGACAGCACTTGGGACACTCACCCAGAGATAAACCAGTTTACGTATAGGGCATTGATGAAAATCACGGCAATTAACCCCAATGATGGAAATATAATTTGGGATAACACAGTGGTCACAGACACTTGGACCGACCAAGATTTGCCATAAAAAAGTAACTAGGTGACGTCCTCCCCTGGCTAAAGGCCCGCCCTCTTCAGGACTCGGTCGCCCCTCTTTGGGGCGACGCGGGGCGTCCCAATCAATTGCCAAAATTTGGTTCAACGTTGACTGAAACAGATTTTTCTGAGCTTTGACGTATTTTCTTGCTCTGTCTGAGTCAACGCTCAGGATTCTTGAGAATTTTCCAAGTTCTGACCACAATGGATATCCTGTTTTTGGCAAGACATACCAAACCAACAATTGTTTATAAAATGTATTTGTGGCATTGATAAACTTGGTGAAAAAATGATTGACAAAAAGTCTTTTGTGTTCCTGTCAAAGTTTTTCGCGTTCTTTGGTTTTTTTCAGTGGCTGTTGTTTGTCGTTGACACGTCCTGGCTTCAGGATTTTTTGGCCGGCATAGAGGCACTCCTTTTGGGGCTTGAAAGGAACGGCAACATTCTGTTCATCGGCAGGGATGCCTACGCGATTGTTCCTTCCTGCACGGGCCTGGTGAGTGCAATTGTCCTTGGGGCGATTGTTTTCTCGCTCAAAAAGCCCGGCATGAAGCAAAAAATCGGGATTTTTTCCGCCAGTGTTGCGGTTCTTTTTCTTGTGAACATTGTGCGCGTGTACTTTGTCCTGCTTGCAGGACAGGCATTTGGAATCAACGCCGCTGACGCTGTTCACGTGGCAAGCTGGTTTTTGATGTCAGGGGCAATAATCTTGGCGTGGTACTATTTCACCAAAAAGATTACTGGGATAGAGTCATTTGACGGGTTTTTGTAAACCGGTTTTTCTTTTCCGCAGTTGTTTAACCCTTTTGCGCGCGCTTGGAGATGCAGTCAAAAACCTTAACCTGCCAACCAAGCCGCCAGAGCGGGGCCTTTGCATGCTTTGAGTGGTTTTCCCCATTTTTTTACTTAAAGCTTTGCTGCGGTAGTACAGTCCTTTTACTCTTTCCCGCGCATCAACAAACTCAATCAGGGCATCCAGTATTCTTACATAGTAGTCTTTACGTTCCTTTGGAATCGCGGACAACAACTCGTCACTGGAGAAACGCCCCTCGTCCCATTTTAGTTTAAATTCCGGGGATAACAGGTCTCTGAATTTGTCTTCTGCTTGGTGCACTGCATCAATTGCACGCCTTCCAACGGGGCCGATTTTCTCACGCATCTCTTGGTCTTTTTCATAGCGGTCAGCCAAAAAATTTGCCCTTATTTTTACGGCTTTATTTACCGCCCTTTGCCTGAGTCTTTTTAAAATCCCGGCCATTAAACAACTTGGCAAGTATTCAAATTTAAAAAGATTGAAGTTCAATAGAGAAGTTTGATTAACCACCTCAAATTTACATAATTCAGTGTTTTTTATGAGAGGTGGTAAAGTGGTTTCGTTTACGTCTTTTTCTTTGGGCCAGGCTTACAAACGGGTTGAGGGATTGGGTGACCGTTTAATTCAGGTTGAAAAACTTGTAAACTGGGCGAAATTCCAGTCGATTATTTCAAAACTCTACAGTGATGATAAGGTAATTCTCTTAGAAGCCGATTGTGTTAGTACAACACAGAAAGCTTTTTTAGAAGTTTTAAACCTTCTTTTCTTTTATGGTTAGACGCTTAGTGAAAAATGCACTGAAAAAACCAACTTTGAAAAATGCACTCCCCCCTTTTATTAATGCTAAGCTTGTGGTTGATGAGCTTGCAGAGCATTCTGGGTTCATAAGGTGGAGTTTTAAGAGAATAATCTTGCCTTTGGCCATTTTTTATGTGGCTGCTGGTTTTTTGCTCGGAGAACATGTTTTGGGTTCGCTGTTAATGGGAATTGTTGTTTTTCTTTATGCTAATTTTTTGCCAGACCTTGATACCTTTTTTCCGCACGCTAATGACAAGAGTAATAAAGTAAGTGCGGTGAGAAAGAGGATTGCTTTATTTTTTGCCCCTTTGATTATTTATTATATTTTGTCGGGGAAACAAAAATCATGGGATTTAGGAAAAGATAAACCATTCCACAATACAAGAGCATTGTTAGAGTTTAGTGTTTTCTTATTCATTCTCGGAAGCTTGCTTTATTTTTCTTTTCTCAAAGCATTTTTCTTCACACTGTTTGGCTTTTGCGGTTATTGCATTCACCTAATAATTGACGGCAGAATAATCATAATAAAACTAAAGAA
>JAUSEO010000032.1 GCA_030651515.1 archaeon
GCTACAGTTTTATCTATCCAGGGTGTGGATATGGCGGAAGCTGTTTTCCAAAAGATGTTTCAGCCTTCATAAAAATCGCCGAGAAAAACGGGTATGATTTCAGCCTTTTGAAAGAGGTTGAAAAAATTAACCGCGAACAACTCACTTTTTTCCTAAAAAAAATACATGCTGCTTTGTGGAACTTATCGGGGAAAAAAATCGCAGTGCTTGGCCTGTCATTCAAGCCAGGCACAGACGACATGAGGGAAGCACCTTCAATTAAAGTGATTGAGTTTCTTTTGTCCGAAGGCGCAGTAGTAACCGCTTATGACCCGGTTGCCGTGGATAACGCAAAAAAATTTTTTCCAATGGCAAAGTTTGCTGCATCGCCCATGGAAGCAGTTGAAGGCGCGGATGCAGCTGTTTTTCTGACGGAGTGGAGTGAATTTGCACAACTTGATTTGGGTTCAGTCAAAAAGCGCATGAAAAACCCGGTTGTTTTTGACGCAAGAAACATTTTCGACCCACTTAAAATGAAGCTCCTTGGGTTTTCGTATCATTGTGTCGGCAGAAATTCAGGGGCAGGTGAAACTGATTGAAGGCACTTGTGCTTGCCGCCGGGTATGCAACACGGCTGTATCCCCTTACAATAAACAGGCCAAAAGCCCTTCTTGAAATCAAGGGTAAAACAATTCTTGACCACATAATAGACAGGATTGAGGCAGTCAAACAGGTTGAAGAAATACTTATAGTGACCAACAGCAAGTTCTCGCTTGCCTTTGAACAGTGGGCAGCTGAAAGAAAAACCACAAAGCCGCTTAAAATAATCAATGACACCACCATGAGTGATGAGGACCGGCTTGGAGCGATTGGAGACCTTGAATATGTCGTGGAGATGGAAAAAATAGTTGACGATTTTTTAGTGGTTGCAGGGGACAATCTTTTCCAGTTCAGCCTGGCAAAATTTGTTGATTTTTTCCGGGAAAAAAACTCCTCAGTCATTGCCTGCAGGGACATAAAGAACCTGGAAGTGCTTTCAAAAAAATACGGCGTGGTTGAACTGGGTGAAAACCAGAAAATCACTGGGTTTGAAGAAAAACCTGAAAACCCAAAAACCACTATTGCAGCCACTGCCTGCTATGTTTTCAAAAAAGATGACCTTTCACTTCTAAAGCTGTACATAAAGGAGGGGAACAACCTGGAAAACGCGGGAGAATTTGTAAAATACATCTCTTCCAAAAGGGACGTTTACGGTTTTGTTTTCACTGAAAAATGGTTTGACATCGGGAGCTTTGAAGAGCTTGGGCGTGCCAGGGAAGAGTTCGATGGCTGAAAAAACAGTGCTTGTTGCCGGCGGGGCCGGCTTTGTCGGCTCGCACTTATGTGAAAAACTTTTGGATGAAAACTGCAGAGTAATCTGTTTTGACAGCCTTATAACCGGAAAAAAAGAGAATCTGCCCAGCATGTCCCAAAGAAAAAACTTCAAGTTCATTAAAGGTGATATCTCAAAAAAGGTGCCTTCACTGCGCATTGATGGGATTTTCAACCTTGCGTCCCCCGCTTCGCCGGTCGACTACCAGAAAAGGCCCATTGAAACGCTTTTTTCAGGGTCTCTTGGGGTAAAAAATCTCCTGGATCTTGCAAGGAAAAATGATGCAGTGTTCCTGCAGGCATCCACAAGCGAAATTTATGGCGACCCGCTTGAACACCCCCAGAAAGAGAGTTATTATGGCAACGTCAATCCTGTAGGCCCCAGGTCCTGCTATGACGAGTCAAAAAGGTTTGCGGAAGCACTAACCACGAATTATTGCTCGCATTATTCAGTGGAAACAAGGATTGCAAGGATTTTCAACACTTACGGGCCAAGAATGAGGAAAGACGACGGCAGAGTAATACCAAACTTTGTCATGCAGGCCCTGAAAAATGGGCCATTGACGGTTTATGGTGACGGAAGCCAGACAAGGTCTTTTTGTTTCGTTGATGACCTGGTGTGTGGCCTGCTTTCACTCATGAAGTCTGGTTACACGCTGCCAGTCAACCTTGGAAACCCTGACGAAAGAACCATCTTTGACACTGCAAAAAAAATAATTTCTTTGACTGGCTCTTCCTCAAAAATTTCTTTTGCGCCGCTTCCAAAGGACGACCCCCTCAGGAGGCGCCCGGACATTTCCCTTGCATCAGAAAAACTCGGGTGGAAACCCGTGACTGGTTTTGACAAAGGGCTTAAATCCACTGTTGAATGGTTCAGGACAAACCCCGGAAGGTAATACTGTGATTTCCATAATAGTGCCTGTTTTTAATTCCAAAAGAACCATCTCCCCATGCCTGGACTCATTGCTTTCCCAGAAAACAGAAAAAATTTTTGAGGTAATAGCTGTCAACGATGCGAGCACTGATGGCACTAAACAGGAACTGGAAAAATTTTTTGGAAAAATAGCCTATTTTGAAAACAACAAAAACATGGGCCCAGCTTTTTCAAGAAACTTTGGGGCAAAAAAAGCGCGTGGAGAAATACTGTGCTTCATAGACTCTGACTGTGTTGCCTCAAAAAACTGGCTTTTTGAAATGGCAAAACCATTTGAGGACAAGGGCGTTGCTGCTGTTCAGGGTGCGTACAAGACAACACAGAAAAGCATTGTCGCAAGGTTTGCACAGGAAGAAATAGAGCAAAGATACGAAAAAATGAGGAACTCAAAACAACTTGACTGGGTTGGCTCTTATTCCGCGGCTTACAATGCAAAAATATTCGGTGAGGAAAAAGGTTTTGACGAGGAATTTCCAACAGCATCCGGAGAAGACCCTGACCTGTCTTTTCGCATAGCAAAAAAAGGCTACAAAATAATCTTCAACGAAAAGGCGATTGTGTACCACAAGCATCCCCCTGCACTGTGGAAATACTTAAAGACAAAATTTTTCAGGGCTTATTACCGCATCCTGTTATACAAAAAGCATCCGGACAAGGCGGTGAATGATTCTTACACGCCGCAGCTCCTCAAAGCAAGGGTTGCAAGTTTTTTCCTTTTTCCATGCATACTGGCGTTTGCGGTTTTTTTCCCAGATTTTCCGCAAATTATTGCACTTTATGCCTTTTTTTTCCTTCTCTTCAATTTTACCACTTCCATGCCTTTTTTCTTCAGCGCACTTGGCAAAGACCCGCTTGTAGCCCTTTTGTCACCCGTGCTTCTTTTTCTGCGCGACTTTTTTTTTGCACTGGGCCTTGCAGCAGGACTTGTTAAAACGGTGATAAAATGAAAATTTTGCATGTGACAAACCATTTTCATCCATGCATTGGGGGCGTAGAGACTTTTGTAAAGGACCTGTGCCTCAACCTGGTGGAAAACGGCATTTACTGTGAAGTATTGTGCCTTGACAAGTGCCCAAAAGCAGGCCGAAAGCTCCCGCACACGAGTGATTTTGAAGGCATAAAAGTCACAAGAACAGGTTTTTTTGACCTCAAATACTACAAGCCATCTTTTTCTTTTGGCAAAATACTTGGGCTTGTGCAAGAGTATGATGTTGTGCACGTGCATAGCCTTGGTTTTTTCTCGGATTTTTTTCTTGCAACAAAATCCCTGCATAAAAAACCAGTCATTGTTTCAACGCACGGGGGTATCTGGCACACGAAAAAATTTTTGCCACTGAAAAATATTTACGTTGATTTTTTCCAGCGTTTTTTTCTGCTTTCAAGGGCTGATGCAGTCATTGCTGACAGCAACAATGATTTTGAGATTTTTTCAAAAAAATTCCAAAAAACGATTCTGATTGAAAACGCGGTGAACACTTCGCGGTTTTTGGCGCCAAAAGAAAAAAAATCCACTGACAGCTTCATTTTCCTTGGCCGCTTATCGAGGAACAAAAACCTTTCTGCACTTATTGGGTCATTTGCCCTGGTCTGCAATGGAAGGCCTTCCGCAAAGCTTTTCATAGTTGGAAAAAACTTTGACGAAGACCTTGGAAACCTCGAAAAAATCGTTAAAGAAAAAAACCTTGAAAAAAACGTTTTCTTCACTGGGGAACTTGGCGAGGAAAAACTTAGGCATATCGTGAATGAATGCAGTTATTGTGTTTACTCCTCAAGTTTTGAGGGGTTTGGGATTTCAGTCCTGGAACTAATGGGTGCAGGGCTCATACCTGTCCTGAACAATATTCCCACTTTCACCCGTTTTGTTGACCACGAAAAAAACGGTTTTATTACCGACTTTTTGGATTATTCAACTGCAGCAAGGTCCATACTCCATGCCCTTAACTTGGGGGAAAAAGAAAAAAAGCGTTTAAGCTCAAATGCCGCTGAAAAGGCAAAAGAGTTTTCCTGGGGCGAAAAGATATCCCCCTACATTGAAACCTACGAAAAACTTATTGCGGCTGGAAAAACATGAGCACGGTCAGGCGCATTGCATCCAATTATTTCTGGCAGGCACTTTCAAACATTTCCCAGAAAGTACTCTCACTTGTAATACTCTTGGTGCTTGCAAGAAAGCTTGGCGTGGAAAACTTTGGGCTCTATTCTTTTGCGTTTTCTTTTGTCACAACTTTTGCGATTTTTGCCGACTTTGGAATAAACCTTATCACCATGCGGGAAGTGGCAAAAAGCGGCGCTGCTTCAAGGGAATTCTGTTCAAACGCACACACACTGAAAATAATTTTGTCACTGCTTTCTTTTTTCGCAATAGTCTTTTCAGGGTTCATCGTAGGCCTCAAGCCAAGCCTTCTTTTCCTGGTTGTTCTTGCGGGCATTTCACTGCTTTTGGACAACGTTGTCGGGCTTTTTAAGGGCATTTTTTTTGCATTCGAAATGCTGAAATACGAGTTCGTTATTTCTTTTTCAAACAAAATTGTTTTCCTGCTTGCAGGATTTGCAGTGATATTCGCGGGCTTTGGGCTTAACGAGCTTTTAATGGTTTCAATACTGTCAAGCCTGCTTAGTCTTTTTGTTTCGGTTTACCTTGCTTCAAGATACGCGGTCATGCCCTCTTTGTCATTCAATGTTCCTGGCTTATTGTCGGTCCTGAAACTAACCAGGTTGTTCTTTCTCATAACCCTGCTTTTTGGTCTGACTGCAAATCTTGACATACTGTTTTTACAGTATTTCTGGAATGAGGCAGAGGTTGGGATTTACAGTGCAGCAATGCGTCTTGTCAGCACCCTTGGAATGATTGCAATAATTTTTACAAACTCCGTCCAGCCCTCCATGATAAAGTTTTACGCTCACAAAAACCAGTCAATAAACACTGTTGTCTGGAAATCAGTGTATTACCTGGCTGTTTTGATACTTCCAATCTGTGTAATAACCCTGTTCATGGCGCGCGACATTGTCCTGCTTTTTTTTGACACAGAATTCCTCCGTTCAGCTCTTCCATTGTCCATTCTTGTGTTGTCCTCGATTTTTTCTTTTGCACTGGTAGTTTTCACAAACGCACTGATATCAATGCACCAGGAAAAAAAACTTTTTATGCAGCTTGTCCTGGAGCTTTTGGCCCTTGTAATGCTTGGCCTTCTCTTAATACCCCAAAAAGCCGAGGTTGGAGCGGCCTTTGCAGTCCTTGGGGCAAAGATTATTTCTTTTATAATCGGGTACCTTTTGATAGTGAGGTATCTTGAAAAAATGAGCCTTGCAAAAATTTACCTAAAGCCAGCCGCTGCATCCCTGTTGATGGGGGTTTTTACAATGGTTTTGGCGCCACTAGGGCTCTTTGTTGCAGTGCCGGCGTCATTCGCAGTCTACGGGCTAATAATGTTTTTAATCAGGGGCATAAACGATGAAGACATTAGCTTTTTGAAGAAACTTTTATACAAAAAACAGGAGCAGTCAGCAAATGATGTTGGAAGCTGACTTTTGGTTCAATGGCTTTAAGGTTATTTCTTTAAGCTGTTTGCCGCACAAAAAAGGATGGTTTTATGGGCAGTGAACTAAAGCACTTGAAAGAAATTGTCTGCAAAGCAAACCGCAGAATAAGTGAAAGCGGCCTTGCAAAGTTCACTTGGGGAAACGCAAGTGCCATAACAGACGACAGAAAGCTTGTTGTGATAAAACCAAGCGGTGTCCCATACAAAAAAATGTTGCCGCACGACATGGTAGTAGTTGACCTTCACGGAAAACTCATTGGAGGTAGCCTAAAGCCAAGCTCTGACTGCCCCACACACCTAGAACTATACGGGAGTTTTTCGGCAATAAAATCAGTCGTTCACACCCATTCCACATATGCCACTGCTTTTGCACAGGCAAAAAAACCGATACCAATTCTTGGTACGACGCACGCTGATTATTTCCGGGAAAGCGTGCCTGTGACACGCGACCTCAAGCCATCCGAAGTAAAACATGATTATGAGTTAAACACCGGCAAAGTAATTGCTGAAACCTTCAAAAAAAAACGGATTTCCTACTCGGATGTACCGGCATGTCTTGTTGCATCACACGGTGTCTTTGTGTGGGGCAATTCATGCGAAAACGCTGTGCACAATGCAGTGGTTCTTGAAGAAATCGCCCTCATGGCCATTCACACGCTTTTGCTGAACGGAAAAATAAAATCGCTCCCACTGCACGTGGGCGAAAAACATTATGAAAGAAAGCACGGCAAAAACGCTTATTACGGCCAGGGAAGA
>JAUSEO010000035.1 GCA_030651515.1 archaeon
AATATTATTGAAAAACTTGAAAAAATATATTTGGGTGTGTGAGTAACGTGGAAAAAGCAATTATCAGAAAAGCCGGCGTGTTTGACTTGTTTAATCTTTCAAAAATAGTGGTTGATGACAGAAACCAGTTTGATAACCCAATGTTTGTAAAAGGACAAAAACCGATTTATACTACCTGGGGAGGGTTAAAGCCGTTTGTAAAATTCTTTATTCATTTGATTCATCCAAAAAAACAAGTCATTTTTCTTCAAGTTGATTCAAAAATTGCAGGAGTGTCTGTGATAAACGCAAATTTGATTGAGGGTTTTTTTGTAAATAAAGAGTACAGGCATAAGGGTTTTGGAAAAATGTTGATGGAAAAAACTGTTGAAGAGATTTTAAAAAACTATAAAATCGTAAGGGTTGGATTAAGAGTTGATAACATGGATGCTAAAATTTTTTATGAAAAATTTGGTTTTAAGGAGAATGAAATTATGGCTAAAGCACAGACAATTGAGATGGAAAGGTAAAAAATTTATTGAAGTTTTATACTTTTCTTTTTATAGAATAAACCACTGGTTTACCTTCATTTTACACCCGGAAATCTAACCTATGAACAACACTACAGAACGTGGTCTTTAAGAAATTGTAGTTCAAAGAAAAAAAATTTGGGGGTTTACGAAACGAAAAAGGAATCACCACAATGGAAATAATCATGAGCCTATTCTCAACATGGAAACTGTGTGGACTTGGCATTAAAACATAAATTCTAAAAGCTATTCTGAGCTAAACATTTACATGAGTTTTTATATTTTGCCTTCGATAAATTAGGAAGGCAAAAAGACTACACTTCTGAAAAGGTAAAAACATGGAGGATAACGAAAAGGCAAAGCTTGCACTGGAAATTGGCTGTGGGGCAAGGCCGACAACCCCAGACTGGTACGGCATTAAAGGCAATATCAGCACAATTCACACTGATAAAAATCCTCAAACAAAAGAAATAAAGCAACTGGACATAGAAAAAGTTTTCCCTTACAAGGACAACACCTTTGATTATATAATTGCAAGGCATGTAATAGAACACCTTGACGACCCGCATTACACTATCAATGAGTGCCATAGAATCCTGAAAAAAGGAGGCACGCTTATAGTTGAAGTTCCACATTACAGCAGTGTGATGGCGTACAGCCTAGACCACAAAAGATTTTTTTCAACCGAAGCATTCAACGATTACACAGAAAATAACACCACAACGATTTCTGGAAAAAGCAAAACACAAGGAAGGGCTTTCAGGCTGGAAAAAATAGATTATACAATAACATTTGGAACAATATTGAAGCCAATAATAAATCGAACAATTGGGATAAACACTTATGAGCGGTGGCTGGTAAAAATCCTGCCACTAATAGTCGATGTTGTTATTTTCCACCTGAAAAAGGAATAGTTTCAGGAAAGTTTTACAAGGTAATAGATTTCTTTTGCAAACCAGTCTGGGTAAATGTCAGTAAGGAACTGGCGTAAAAACTGTGGCAAAAACCTTCCCCCCTTGACTGCAAAAATGTTTTCTTTTTTTTCCCACTTGCCAAAAAACATTTTCACAAAGTCCTCAGCGGTTTTGGGGTTGAACCAGTGCTTGTGCCCATAAGGGTCATAAGAAAGGCCCCTGATGTTGAACAACACCCTTATGCGGTTGTCAATCGTGAAATCACTTGGAAGCCCTACCAGAACGTACTTTTTTGCCACTCGCTTGCTTTCACTGATTATTTCGCTTGGGTCGGCAATGTGTTCAAGTATCTGGCTTAGTATAACGAGGTCAACGCTTTTGTTTTTCAAAGGTATTTTCTGGCTCTTGTTCAGGTTCTGGTTTATTTCAGCGTTTTCCAGGTCAAGCCCGATGTACTTGTCAAAAAATGGTTCAAGTGTGCGCTCGTCGCAACCAACATCAAGAACCGTGCGGACACTTGCTGGAATCATTCCCTTTATTTGTTTGAAGCGGTAATTCAGTTCAGGCATACAAAAAAAACCCGTTTGCTCACATATCTGCCCGGATAATTTCTCTCCAGTACTGGACAGAGTCCTTAATGGTTTTTTCAAAAGGAATCACGGGCTTCCAACCGGTTTCGTTCCGGAACTTGGAACAGTCACCAAGCAAAAGTTCCACATCGCTTGGCCGCATCCTTGCAGGGTCAACCTTGATTTTTATTTTGTTTTTCTTGTCTGAAAGTCCAATTATCATGTTGAGCACGTCCCTCATTTTGTATGCTTTTTCGGAGCAAATGTTGTAGACTTCACCGGGGGTGCATTTTGTCGCAGCGAGGTAATACGCTTTGACCATGTCGCGTACATCCGTGAAGTCGCGGAAGCTCTCGAGGTTTCCAACGTCAATCACGGGTTCCTTCAGGCCGGCTTCTATTTGTGCAAGCTGTTTTGACCAGTTGCTTGTCACATAGTTTTCTCCCCTGCGCGGACCCTCGTGGTTGAACGCGCGGGTGCGGATTATTTTTAGGCCATAGCTTTTATAGTACTGGTAGCCAAGGAGATCCATGCCAGCCTTGCTGACGCCATAAGGGCTAAGGGGCCGAAGCTGGTTTGTTTCCTTTATGGGTGTTTCATCTGGGTGCACAAGGCCGTATTCTTCGCTGCTTCCGGCAATGTGCACGCGGATTTCTTTTTTGCTCTGCCGTATTGCTTCAAACAAGTTCATTGAACCAATGATGTTTGTGGAAAGGGTTTCCTGCGGAGAGCGCCATGAAACAGGCACAAATGCCTGGGCTGCCAGGTGGAAAACAATGTCCGGCTCGATTTCTTTCACGGCTGCAAGAACTGCATGCGCATCAACTATGTCACAGTCAATCAGCCTAAGCTTTTTCATGACGGGTTTGATGTTTTCAAGGTTTACTGTCCTGCCGTGGATTGTGCCGAATATTTCAAAATCCGGGTGGTTTTGAAGGATGTATTCCGACAAGTGGGAACCCACAAAACCGTTTATACCGGTTATCAAAACGCGCATCATGAGCAATCTTATCCAAAGAAAGACTTATAATAATTAATGGGTGGCCTGCAGTTTTTTTCAGCAGGATTATTGTACTAAAAAAAAGCTTTTTTTCACTCTGTAAATT
>JAUSEO010000037.1 GCA_030651515.1 archaeon
AGCAAAAGATATTCTACCAGAAATTCTATATTTCTTTACAAAAAGTGCACTCTATTGGAAACAATTGAAAGAAAAAGAACTCGGAACAGCACAACCTAATGTAAACGCAACGAAACTTGGACAAATCGAAATCACTTTTCCAGAAAACAAAGATGAACAACAAAAGATTGTTGATAAAATCAAAGTATTGGAAGAAAAAATTTCAATTATAAAAAAATTGCAGGATGAAGTGAAAAATTGGACACTTGTACTTCCAAAAACTGTTCTGAGTAAAGCGTTCTCTGGAGAGTTGGTGTGATTTATGGGGGATTGGATTTCATTTACTGCAAGAAAAAAATTTGTAAGACGAATTCCTGTAAGTTTTAGAGCCAAAGGTAAAAGAGTTACTTTTAAAGCTAGAAAAAAATTTGTTAGGAGAGTTAGAGTAAAATTTAAACGGAGTGGATTCTATTGAATTATCTTTTATATTTAGATTCCAATTTTGTATTAGATTTATTTTTTCATAGAAATAAATTAGTCACTCTTGAAGTTAAAAAATTTATTAAGGAACATAAAATTCATTGTATTACATCTGTTGTCACTTGGTTGGAAGTAATTACTACATTAAAAGATGAAAGTTATTTTTTGATTGAAATTGAGAAAAAAAATAATGCTGATTCAATTCTCAGAGGACGAAGGGATAAACAGCTTTCAAGAGATTCTTTAAATAATATTATTCATGAACTTGAAAATTTTCGTACAGATCATGATTTTATTGAAACGTTAGAGTTGCAAAAAGAGGGAAGTGATTGGCTTAATATTTTGGAACTTGTTTCAAATTCAAATTTGGAATGGGCAGATACAATTCATTTGCTAACTGCGTATTACTCGGGGGCTACACATCTAATAACTAGGGATACTCCTTTTCGGAGGGCAACTGAAGAACTACTAGCAATTAAAAATATAAGTGATTTTAAGGTGGCAACTCCAGATGAACTTTTAAAAGAATTTAAAAACATAATTGAAAATGCAAATGCATATATTCTTCAAGAAAATTTTCGTGTTTTTTCACTTGAACATCCAGAAAGGTTTATTGGAAAAGTTGATGCAAAAGTGACAATTGTTCATTTTACGGATTTAGAATCGCCATTTTGTAAACAATTTTTCTTAACTGTATTTAAAGAAATAAATAAACAGTATATTGAAAATGGAAAAATAAGTTTTATGGTTTTAAATTATCCTTTATTTAAAGTTCATTTGAATTCTCAAAATGTGAGTATTTCTTTGGGGTTTGCAGCTAAAAGAAATAAACTTTTAGAATTTATAGAAATGGTCTCACAAACAGAAGGACAAGTAAATAATGAAGTGTTAATAGAAATTATTAAAAAAATAGAATTGAATCCAGATGAATTTACAAATAGTTTAGTTGAACCAAAAAATGAAGAAGAGCTTTTTATAGAAACACAAATCGGAAAATTATTAAATTTACAAGGAGCCCCAACAAATATAATTTTGCCTACGAATAAATTCATTTTGGGCAACCAACCATTTACAGAGTTTAAAAAACTAATAGATAAAGCGATAAAAGATTCTGAAAAAATATGATAAAAAATAGTCTAGGTGATTAAATGAGCTATGAACTTTTCACACGCGGAAGTCAAGAACCAATAAAAATGGACGTAAATTGTCCAGAGTGTGGAATAAAAAATGAGGTTTTGTGGTTTCCGCCTTTTTCGCAGACTTATCGGGTTAAGGGCACTACTGGGGCTTCAAGCACTAGGACTGATAGAAAAAATGAAAAAGTTGAAGGAAAATGTAAAGAATGTAATTACAAATTTAAACCGGACGATCTTTAATTTAAAAAATTTTCTTATAAATAAAAATAATACGCCTGGCTTTTTGGAAGTTACAAAAAAATTTACTACAAATATTTCTGCAATGACACCAATTGAAATAAATCAACTTAGTACAGAAATAGCTTCTGAAATTACAACACTAAGTTTGGGAAACATGCCCGTCGTTTTAACTTATGAATACAATAACGGGGAAGTAATACAAGCTTTTGTTTCTGGCACAGCATTACACAGTAATCCGCTAAACCTAAATAATAATTGGGTAATGGTAGGTTACAATGACTCCCCAGCAACTTATTCTAAAGACTCCGACATCATTAAAAGATATGATTTACGTGACAGATATGGAAATGATAGAATAGGAGTTGATGGAAGAAATCCCTCTCACGCTATACCTCATTCTCATCTTGGAAATATTAAAAAAGAATTAACAGGCATTCCAATTGCAAATCTTGAAGAAACAATAAAAATATTTTCAGTAGAACTATTAACAGAAATAAAACAAAGAAAAAATAACAACAAGGATGCACCATAATAAGGTATGTCATGAATTTTGCTGAAACCCTTTCAATGGCCCCAATATTTGCCTTGCGTTTTTTGAGATTGTTTCGAGGCTTTCCATGATTTTGTTTTTGTCTTTGGTGTAAAGTGCCAGATAGCTTGCTGATTTGTTTTCCAAGCCAAGCGCCTTGGTTACAACGTAGGTCGTGGCTTCGGCGTGGATTTCCCGTTCTTGTTTGGAAAATTTTTTACCTTCTTGAGAGTAGTGGGTTAGTTCGTGTGCAATCTCGTGAATCAGGGTGTTTGCTTGCATGTTAACGCTTTGGTTGGACCCAATCACGATTTTGCCGCCTTGGCTGTAACCATAAAGCCCATTAACGCCCAACTGTTTGAATTCAACTGCAATGTTTTGAGTCAGGCAAAAAGCCAGGAGTTTATCGAGTAATTGCTGGTGGCTGTTGCCTTCAACATCAATGTTTAGTTCAGGTAGTTCTTTGCCTTCGGTTTGGGAAACGTCAAACACGCTGACTGGATAAAAGTAAGTGTAGGATTCCTCTTTTTCTTCTCCGGTTTGTTCATCTTTTTTGACAATTTTTTTGGTGAAGGGCGCAAGGATTTTGATAGCTTTTTCGCCGGCTTTAACGCGGCGGCCTAGTTCGTTCCAGGTTCGAAAACCAGCCACGCGGACAGCGTCATTTTTTTGCATGAAAATAAGCAATTGGTTGCGGTAAGAATAACGCCAAAACAAAGCCACGGCGTCCAAGTATTCCTTAAACCATTGCGACCGGCGCACGGCGTCAGTTTCTTCAGCCAATTCGCGCACGTATTCTTCGACCTTTTTTTCAAGGTCAACCGCTGACAACGGTTTGTTTTGCGGAATGGAAAAAGTGGTCATTGCTGGCCACCTTCTTTTATTTTTTTGATTTCAAAGTCAAGCATTTTATTCAACGAATTTGTTAACTGTTGCTTGACTTGGAGCAAATCCTCTTCAGGGGAAAGCTCGGCAGTGGCCGAGAGGCCAAAGCCTTTAGAGCTGAAGTTTCCCGTGTTGAGTTTCTGGGAAACGGAAACAGTGATTTCCTTGATTTTCACAGTTCCACATCCCACTTGATTGCCGCGATTTCGCGGTCACTTAATTCTTCTCCTCTCCTAGCCCTTTTGAGGGCTGAAAGGATTTCTCTTGAAGAAAACTTTGGAATTTCGAAACTCATTTTCGAATCACCTCCGAGCGAGAAAATGAATTTTTTTTCATGGAAACGTCTTGCGATTGCTTGGAGGCATTAAACGCCTTAGCCGAAGGCGACCCCGATTAGGGGGAAGGCTTTAAGCCGAGAAGCAATCGAGTTGGAATGAAAAAAAATTCTCGAGCGAAAGGAGGTGCGGAAAACGGGTTTAAGCCGAAAAAGACTGAGTTGAAGAAAAAAAAAACGAGGCAGAGCTGGGAGTAGATAGAGAGAATTAAACTCAAAAAAAGCTTTAAGTAAACTTTTTTATATGCCAAAGCCATGATTCATACAAGTAAAAACTGATTAAAATGTCCCTAAAAGCGATTGGCTGGTTCGTAGCAATATTGCTTCTCTTAGGAGTTGGTTACATATATTTTTCCGGGACAAAACTTTATGACTGTAAAGATGGGAGCCCGCTAACACTAAGTCCCGGAGATTGTGAGAAATATTGGTGTTCGTCCTCCAACAAAAGGCAAGAGCCTGAAGAATTTTGCGCCCCTTCGGTATGTCCTGATGGGAATGAACAAATAAACCTGTTTTACTGCCAAAAATACAACTGCGCAGATGGCTCTGTTTCTGGTTCTCATAGCGAATGCCTAAAAATTACTTGTGGTGATGGCACAAAAGTGGAAGATGCTAAAGACTGTAAGATGTATGATTGTGCAGACGGCTTAACAGTTGACTCCCCTACAAAATGTAAAACATATACTTGCTCTGATGGAACACAAACAGACAGCATAAAGAAATGCGCCGAATACTGTGAAGCCCCAAGTGACTGCAACCCAACCAACGTGCCACAGAGCGCTTGCTTCGGCGAATACACTTGCAACCAAAACAAATGCAGTTGGCAATGCGAAACAGGCGGAATATTTACTAGCTCAACTTTACAAAACATAGCAATACCAGACAGTGAATTAATCAACAATGGCTACAGCAGAACAATAGCAACAAAGGAAATACAACGCCCAGACGAAAACATATTTTACAACGGATTTGAAAACAACAGAGAACAAATCGTTTTAGTACAAATACTTATCTCCTCAAAGTTACCATCTAAACAAACTGATTTTGCAAACAACTTCAACCAATCAATAAATGAGGCGATAAAACAAGGAATCCAACAAGTCGACGCAGATAAAATTGGCGAAGACTCTTTTATCGGCAAAGGCTCATCAGCAGGAATGGAAAATTTAAGACAAAACCTGACAAAAGACAGCCCAAAAACAACCGACTACAATTATACTTATTTATTGACTTTTAGAAAATCCAACCTAGTAGTTGACTTATTCATAAGCACGACAAGCGACCAAAAAGCAATAAAATTATTGGAACAATACGGCAATGAAATCGCATCAAGAATACAAATACCCACAACACCCCCAACACCACCTACCCCAATCACTACTGCAATAGACCCATCATGCACCACAACATCAGGAATACTAATTACAAATCACCAGGTTACTAGTGCAAACGAAACTTTGACATTAACTTTGTCAAATCAGTCAGCAACAATTTTAACAAATGTCAATGTAACAGTTTCAGGCACGGCTAGCGGAGATAATACAATTGTAGCTAATCCTGATCCAACTGTTATTGCAAACTTAGGCACAGTAGCACAAACACAACCAGTTGTTTTAGATAACGCTACAACAGACTTGAACATTGCATCAGGAGATACCTATTCTCTTAATGTTCAATTCGCTTACAGTGATAGGGACGGTTTCGCTCGAACTGTCACCACAACCTGTAACGGTACAGCAAGCTAAATCGGTACAGCAGGGGGAGCGTAACGATTTTTGTCAATTTTCCTTTCATTTGAATATTTCCCTTATTTTTTGCTTTATTTCCGTTCTGGCTAGGGTTTCGTGGTGGTGTTGGTAGTCGTTTTTTTGGATAGCATTGGTGACGACATAGAACCATTCTTTTAGGTGCTTGTTGGCGTTGTTCCGGCCTGTTTTTTCTTCTATCGCACGGGGATTCTTTATTAGGGTTTTGCCGGTTTCGACTTCGACTGCGTACCACTCGTAGTCCCCGTTTTTTTCTTTTTGGAACATTATGTCCGGACCGAATGTGGAGTATTCAACCAGGTTTTCCGTGTGCTTTTTGATTTCCCGGGCAATGAGTTGGGTGAGGAAAAAGTGCTGCATGCTCTCGTTTGAATTATTCGGTTTTTTGATTAAGTATACTTGGGCTCCGCCTCTTTCAAGTGAAGCCAGGCGGTGTTCCTGGTAACCATGGTTTTGCAGGTATTCAACTTGTTGTGGGGCAAGGCTTTTTTTTTCGTAAAAGCTTTTCTCCATTTTTTGAACATCTTCCGCCAGTATGTCGGTTTTTTGTTTTTTGTTTTCTTTGGCGCGCAGCTCGTCTGGGTTGGTGGTGATTATTTCGTATTCTTTTTGGCTTGCAGTTATTTTTAACGGCATTCTGTCATTCATTGCAAAAAGCAGTCCTTCGCCTTTGTCGGCTGTTAAAACAAAGCTTGTTTCTTCAGTGTTGAGGTTGAATTTTTCCTGCACTTCGCGGATAACCGTGGGTTCCTGTCTTAGCAATAGTTTCCATGCACAGTTTGCCAGAATGGTTTTGCCTGCGCGCCGTGCAAGCAAGTCATTCACTTCTTGAGTGATTATGACCAAGCCCAAGCCGAATTTTCGGCTGGTTTTAATGAGTTCGAACAAATATTCTGCTTGTTCGGCGTAGCGGAGCAGTGTCCAGGCTTCATCTATTACGAGTAATTTTCTTTCTCTGTCGCGCTGCATTTTTTTATGCACAAAATCAAGGATCAAGTACATCATTACGGGCTTGACTTGCGGCGGCATGTCAACAATGTTAAAACTAATCAAATTTTTTCGAAGGTCAAGACTGGTTTTTTTGTTTAAAAAACTGAACGAACCCTCAGCATAGATACCCAAGCGGTTTAGCAGGGCATCATAAGTAACTGACTCGATTCTCGTGGCCTTGTTTTTTTCCTGTTTCAAAAAATCGTACAGTTCTTTTAGGTTGGGCGGCTCGTTTGACCACGATTCCTTGTCTCTTGGATAAATGCCTTTATCCGCATAAACCTTGAGCAATGCTTTGTCGAGAATGCTTTTCTGCGGCTCGGTCAGTTCCCCAAACATTATTTTGAACAAATCCATGAGGGAAAGCATTTTGTCGCCAAAATCCCGGTCCATCAAATCCAAAGGGTTGATGATGGTGTCACTTTCCTGCGAAATTTCAATGACCTGGCCATTGTGTGCCTTGCAAAGCTCCGTGTACTCGCCTTGCGGGTCAATGATGATTGTCTTAATGTCCTTGAGCAGGTTTCTCAGAATGTATAGTTTTACGAAAAAACTTTTCCCACCACCAGACGTTCCAAGAACGAGGCCGTTGTAGTTTTGGAGACCATAAACGTCCAAGATTATTGGAACATTGTTTTCCCGGTTTAACCCAAATAGCACGCCGCCTGGCTGGAGTTTCAAAAACGAGCTCGTAAACGGAAAACAAGCACTCAAAGCATTTGAAGGAATGTTCCTCTGGATGCGCAGCTTGTCTGTTGCCAGAGGGAGAATGCTTTGCATGGCCTGGCGCATCTTCATAAAGGGGGATTTTGGTATAATCATCATGGAGTGGAGTTCTGACTCTATTTTGCTTGACAAGAGTTCGAGTTTTTCTTTGGTATTGGCACGCGCGTTAACGTAAAGAGAAAAATTGAACAGTTTCTCCTCACCGCTTTGCAATCGCTGAAGCGTGTTGTAAGTATCATCATATTGCAGTTTTAGTATGGGGCTGGCGATTCCTTTTAGTTCGCTTGACATTAAATCGCTTTTTTGCTTGACTAACTCGCGGTTCAGGTCATTCATTATGCTTTGAATGCCGGCCGGCTCAATGAAGAGGCTTAAATCAAAGTCTCCCTGGCTTGCCACAATGTTGTTCAACCAACCCTCTTTGATTGTTCTTGGATAGCCTGCCGCGGCAATTGTCCTGTTATAACTGGAGTTTATTTTTATCGAGTCAACCTCGTTTTTCACATGGTAAGGCTTCAACAAAGAGGGCAACAGGTACTCTCCAAGATTATTTTTTTGGCCAGGCAAAATTTCAGGTCACGCCCCTCTCATGAAAGCCAAGTGAATTGATTTTGTCTTGTTTTTTCCTTATTTTTCGTATTTTTTTGTCAACCATCGCTTTTCCAATAAGAGTAACTGCATTTGTGAGTTTCCTGATTTCTTTCGGCGTCTGAATAATCGCCTTTTTTGTCTTGTAATCAATTTTTTTGTTCACGCATTCGCCTCTTTAAAGTTTTCAAGCATTGTAATGGGAAAAAAATAGTCATTCCCCGCCTGAATATAAGAATCAAAATAAGACGCGAGGAGGGCAAAAAGTTCTTTGTCCTCAAGGCGCCTGGCAAGCAAGCCACACCTGTGAAGCTTTTCCCTGCACAACTCAACCCTTATTTCAAGCTGGTTTGAGGCAATTTCTTTGTTGATTTCCACAGACGTTTTTTGCTTTTCGCCAAAAAAACGGTTTTTTGCAATCGTTAAAGCGTCTTTAAACGGGTTTGACTTGGCATAGGGCGAATAAGGAATCACTACGTAAAATAACCTGTTTTTTACCGAGTTTTCCTCAATAAATTTTTGGACAAATTCTTTGAATGACTCGAATTCTTTTTCAAGTTCGGCATCATTTTTTTGCAATACTTTTTGCCGCAAATTAAACAGGTAGTCATCTAGGTTGAGGCTTGTCGTGCGCATGGCAATTTGTATTGGGAAGTTAAGGGAGTTAAGGAAATCCTTGTAAGCCGTGATAATTGCTTTCTGTTCTACCGGGCTCAAAATGCTGAAGTTTATCGGGGTTACTTCGAGAACTGCCCTCATGGAACCATTTTTTAGGTAAATCGCGTTGTCCCCGATTTTTTTTGCTTCAATAAAGTTATCCAGTTTTTTGTCAAACAAACCGGCATGTTTCACGTCAAAGAAATAGTTTTTGAGTGTTTTAGCGTGTTCGGCAAAGTCAAAGAACGCAAAGCCCGTGCCAAGGCCCATCAAAGGAATGCATAAAATTATTTTTAGCGGAAAGTAGAGGTTTGTTTTCAAAAAGACTATTCCGGTTAAGGCTCCAAAGAGGGCTATCCAGAATAATTGCCAGAAAGTCAAACCAAACGCGATTTTTTCAACGTATTTCAGGTTTTGTGGGATTTCATACGGCATACGTTTCACCTTTCACGCAGATGCAATTGCCGGGCCAGCCAGCGTCTTGACTAGGCTGGAAACATTTATTTTCACGCCAACGGTGCTGAATGCTTTTTTAATGGCGATGAAGCCAAAAGCAATGTTTGCAAAAAAAATGAGTAAAAAACCTATGATGAGTGAAAGCGTGCTGATTGCCTCGAGGTAATTGAATTCGTTCCAAAACATTTGAACACCCGTGAGTATAATCACGTCAAGGACGTTCATGAAGGCAAAGGCACCAATGAGGTTAATCAGGACTGAACCGTATTCCTGTGTCGGGGGAATGAATTTTAGAAACAAGCCGATGGGAAAGAGCATGACCCCGATTATTATGAACATGTGCCTGACGACAAGAGTCAGGAGCGCCAGGAAAATCGCAACAGCCAAGGTGCCTAGGTACGTGATGTCGAGGGCTGAAAGGTTTTCAAACTCGAAAAGTTTTTCAAACTCATCACTCCAAATCGCGCCAGCCACTCCGGAACTAATGTTGAGCATGAGGGAGTAAAGCAAGAGCGAGGCATTTACGAGTATAACCAAGAGGATTGCTTTTTTGAACCATTCCTTTGCCTCTGCCCTTTGCTCTGTGTCATAGCTCCCGAAAACAAACTTCAAACCCACAATCAAAAAAATCAGGAGATAGAACAGTGAAATAATGCCGACAATCACCTGCCAGAGGCCCTGGAAATCATAGGGGTTAATGTTTGCAGTCATGAGCACCCGCGCTGCTTCAAGCTGAGGCCGGATAAACGAGGCAAGAGAATCGCTAATCGTGTCCATGATTGCTTTTGCAATGTCTTCCGGCAAAGCCGTGACCGCATCCCACAAACCCATTTAAACGCCTCTGGTAAAGATTTTTTTTGCAACCAAAAAAACAAAGTAATAAGCCAACAGAACAGAAACTAGCGAGCTCGTGGTTTCAAAGGCCTGAGAGTTCTGCAAAGGAAACCTTTTAACAGCCTGAGCCTGGGCGTATTCTTCGTCACCCGCAAAACCCGCGACCACCACGCCATTCGTGGTTTCAAGGCTTATTTCGGTTTCCGCTTCGCCGTTTTCACCAGTTTCAAGCACAGTAACGCCACTCTTGTTTTGAATCTGTACTTGCTTGCCTTGAACCGGTTCCCGTTTTTCATCAAAAAAACTGACAGTGACTTTTGCAGTGTCTGAAAAATCTTTTGCTTCTTTGTTGACATCAACCAAAAGAGTCGGGGTTGTAAGCATGGTTTCACTGCATGGAAACTGTTTTTCTGAAAAACTGGTTAAAAAAGTGTAAGAACAATCGCCAGTGTTTTGATAACCCAAGACAATCCCTGTTTGGCCTTGGCTTTTGTCGTAGTCAAGCTCCAAAAAACCATCCACGCGCCTAGAATGTTTATCACTTTTAACGGCAAAAATCACGTCATCAACAGTTGCATCCAGGTCAAAGTTTGACTCACTCAAAAAAAAATTATTCCCACCCAAGTGTAATTCAAACTCGTTCAACGGCTCAGGTGACACTATTTTTATAATCGCTTTTTTCAGGCTAGAGTTTTCATCCAAAAAAAACTTGAATCCAGGATTTTCGATTTTGGTTGTGAGTGAAAACTCGTCAACCGGTTTCACCGAATAATTCCTGTAATCCGTGGAATTATAATCACAAGAGGTAAAGCACTCTCCCCAGCGATTACAGTGCCTGATTTCCTTGAAGTGATCAACCTGCAACCGAGCCTCAAGTTCAAAACTTGCTTCAAAATCAAGCAAAAAACCATTCCCCAAGCCCGAAGAAAAACCAGCTATTTTTTGGTTGCCAATCCACGAATCATTCAAGTTAATTGAAAACAATTCCCTGGGCAGCGAGTGGGAATAGTTTGTGCCACAATCACCCGGCTCAGGGCCATTTGGGTATTCAATCGAAAAACCCTTGTTGGCAATGACCTCGCCACTAGGTTGTGCAAACCATTTTTCTTCATTCAAGTCAAAAAAACTTTTTTCAACCGACACAATCTCCACCCACGCGTCTTTAATTATGCCATTGGATTCTGGCTTGGCGGAGCTTGGGGGCGTACTCCACTCCAAGCCAGCGTTCCACTCCTTTAGGAACTCAAACGGGGGCAACAAGCCCTGGCCAGACAAAAGATTCAGGTACAAATCCTGCTTTTGTCCACCCGACAAGGAATTGTCCCCGACAATGTTCTGGCACTCCTGCAATTGCCAACCGGAAAAAACATTGCACTCAAGCGGTAAAGCCCTTGCAATGGGCAAAAACCCGATAAATGCAAGCAAGAGCACGATTTCCAATGGCATGCGCACCAAAAAAAACACCCCCCCCAATTTTTGTTTATGCTCACGGGGTTGTCAAAAAGCTTACAAGCACGGGCGCAATCCAAACGAGTACCAAGCCCGCCACGGCATAAGTTACCACGCTCTTGGCATTCTCCCTGGCCTGGATATTATCCCCACTGAACATGAACCGGGCTCCTGCGTAAGTCAAAACCAGCAGGGCAACCACGGAAACCCCCGCCTTTGCCAAATCATAAATCTTGTTCAAAGGCTCCAAAATCTCTTCAATTTCCTGGGCAAACACCAAAGGACAAACAAACAAAAACAACGCCAAAACGCTTACCATTTTTTTACCCATTTTTCAAAACCTCCAAGAAAAGTTTTTTGAATTAAAAAACACTCTCACCCAACCACCTATAAAAACCTACTTTAACCATAGGTACGGGGAAGAAGACAAACAAAAACGGGCAAAAAAAGTAACTTTAAATACCTTCAGCAATTTTTAGATATTAAGGTAAAAAAATGCAGATAACTGGACACGAAATTCAACCATTATATTATGCAGTTGTAGAAGCCCATAACGATTACCATAAAGCTGAAGGAAAGTTAAACGGCTTAATTGATTCATATAATAAATTAGAAGAAATGGGGTATAAATTCAAAGACAAAGATTATTTTGAAGGATTATCAAAGATTGAACGTTTACCTAGATACGATCCAAAAAAAGAAGAACTTGGGGACTATTACGATAAAGTTACAGAAAAATTTGCAAAAATTGAGCTTAATTTAGAAATACTTTACGGCAGATTTTTTAGCGGTAGCATAAAAAGACCATCTTCCAAAGAAAACATATCTATTCAACAGGAACAAAAAGTGTCACAAAAACAAGAGGTCCATTTGCAGACAATAACCTCATTTAACCAAGCAATTGAAGTCATAACAAATTTAGATTTGCGAACCAAAGCAAAAGAAGAGGCAATTAATAACATAAATGAGCTACAAAATGAACTAAAAAAACAAAAACCGTCATCTACTATAATAAGAAGAATAATTTCTTGGGCTTCAGATTTTTCAACAATTACAGGAGTTAGTCTACTTCCATTCATAATAAAATTACTCCTTGATAATTGGGAAAAAATATTTACTCACTCTGCAGAAGCCTAACCACATAACATAAAAACAAATTTAGCTCCATACCAAATTTACCAAAATACGCCGACAAAAGCAGAACCCACAAAATTAACAAGTGGGAGATATTCTATGACCAATATTGTGAGCTTTCCTGACCTGTTTGACTGTTTTGAAGCCGTAAAACTATTTTTTGTAAATTTCATTGTTTTTTAAGGCGTTTTTTAGCGTTAGAACAGTTATTCGGCTTTTTTTCTTTTTTTGGGGCTTTTTTTGGCCTGTTTTTTTCGACTCATTTTCGACTCATTTTTTGGGCTTTCGACTCATTTGATTAACTGGTATCTGGTTTGCCTGCCCTTGCCTTCTGCTTTTACGAATCCTTTTTTCATGAGTTCATGCAGGTCTCTTGTCGAGGTTGCTTTGGATAAATCGAATTTTTTTTCAAATTCCTTTCTTGTCAAACCCCCAAGGTCTTGAAGAGTTTTGAGGAATTTTATCTGGCGGTCGTTCAGGCCAAGGTCTTTTAGGTTTATTTTCCGAATGGGGTTAACCATGTCCAATAGCTTGTTTCCCGGACCATTAAACGTTACTTTAAAGTAAGCCTGTGTTGCTTCGTAAACCGGTTTTTTCAAACCATGTAGAAGCATGAATTCTTCCATGCGTTTTAAACCACTCCCAAGCTTCTCTACCAAGTGGGCTCTCCTGAACAATTTAACAACCACATGGTTTCTGGGATGGCTTCTGCCATAGACTTCCTTCAAAGGCAAATTCCCTGGAATGCCACCAGGAGAAATAACCTCTATCCTGTCATCAAAAACATTCACAAAAACATTGTTCTTGTCAGAATAATCCCTATGGCACACGGCGTTAATGAGCGCTTCCCGGACTGCGTTGTAAGGGTATTCTTCCACGTCAGTTCTCTGGAAACCTTCAAACTTGTAAGCAAGGCGAGTGTGCTTTTTCACAAAATTTTCAGCCTCATCAACAAGGCTTATCAAAGTGTCATGAAAGTCTTTCCGGTCAATAACTGTTGCCATTGAGTTTCCATGGTAACGCACGCACGTTACATAGCTTTGTTCAATAAAGTGCTCGGATTTTTTTGCAAATAACAAAATACAGGCATTATTTGCCAAAAAATCTTTACCCTTCAGGTTCCCGCAACCCAGCTCGTAAAGAGCCTGTTCCTTGACTACATCAATGTCAATGCCTGCCCTAGCTAGAAACAGTGAAAACTTTTCCCGGTCAAAGTCCAGCTCCAGGTTAAAATTCTCTGCAAGCTCTTCGTCAAAACCCTTCATTACCATTTACTCCTTTGCGCTGCTTTAAAAACCTGTTTTTCCCGGTTCCCCGCAAACACGGTTAAAACAGCCTTAAATACTTTCAAGACCGGGTTTGTTTTCAGGTGAATAAAATCTTGAACGTCACAAAAAAATGCATTATTTCAGCAAAACAAGGATTTGACACAGAAACCAACAACAGGTTTGCAATCATTGAAGTCACTGCAAAAAACGGGGACACGATAAAAATCAACAAAATCAACGGAATCAAATACGCCGAACTTTTCGCCGCATTCGAAAGCCCCAAGCACGAAGAACACCCCATCGTGGATGACGCCGGGAAAACAATTGTCGTTGGCGGAGAGGAAAACGAATCCAGGCGAACCATTTGCATAATCGGAAAATAAGCCTCACTTTTGCTTTAACAGGTCTCGGATTTCTTTCAAAACTGCCAATTGCTCTTTTTGCAGTTTGTTCCCTTCTTCAATTGTCTGCCTGAGCTTGCGCGCAATCAGCGCGTCTCCGATTGTATCAGCGAAATCCTTTGCCATAAAACCACCATAGGTTCTTTTGTCTGAGAGTTCTTTTTTTAAGTCTCTTGTTTTTTTGTCGTTGACCAGTCTTCCATGAATTTTGATAATTGTTTGAAGTCAACTCCCTGTTGTTCTAATTGGTGAACCTGCGCCAATAGCCCCTGGAGCAAATGCACTGCATTGGTTTCTTTGTTCATGTCAAGTTCTATTGCTGTTTTTGTGGTTAGTGCGGCTCCGCATTTCATGCACAGGTTAAAGTTGCCTGGGTTTTGGGTTTCGCAGCGGGGACAGTATTTTTGAGTGATTTTGGTTTCGTCTTTTTCCGGCTGTTTTATCCCGTAAATACCCATTATCGAGGAATCCAAGTCACGCCCAGACAAATGAACGTATTGGGAAGCCATTGAGGATGATTGTGTCCAGCCGAAAAACTGTTTTAACTGGGCCTCCGTGAGCTTTTTTGCCAAGTGGGTGGCCCGGCTGTGCCTAAAAGTATGTGGGTTTACACGCTTTTTTATGCCAGCATATTTTGCAGTGGCCCGCAACATGTCAATGACGACCCTGTGCGCAATTGGCCTCTCGGACTGGAAGTGGGATTCCCTTCTTGCAGGCCAGAGAGAAGCCCTCGGGTTATTTTTGAATGGGTGAAGGTTAATCCACCCTGCCAGGTAGCTTGTACACGCAACCAGGGGAATTCTCCTTTGCCCGGTTTTTCCCTTGACCTGAATCGAGGTCAACTGGTCACCAAAAACCACGTCCTTTATCTCTAGGCCAAGAACCTCGCCCACCCTTGCACCGCTCTCGTATAGCGTGTAAATGAATGCCTTGTCCCTTGGATGGTCAGCCGCCTCAACCAGTTTCAGGATTTCCTCTTCGGTCAAAATGTATTCCGGCAAAATCTTGTTTTTTGGGGGAGTCGCTTTAATCCACTTGACGAGCCTGGGAAACTCTTCGCCATCCCCCAAAAGCCACTTGTAAAAACACTTGATCACGATTTTCCTGTCGCGCTTGGTCCAGTCAGAATCTTTCGGGTTCCCGTCTATATTGATGACGAGTTCTTTCAAGTGCTCAATCGAGGCACTCTGGAGAGTGGCATTCATTTTTTGTAGAAAAACCGAATGCGCTTTCAGGTTATAGGAGAATTTTTGTATCCTGCTTTTGGAAATGCCTTTTGCAAGCATGTCCCTGCAAAAACCATTAATCTGCTCCAAGTCTTTTTCATTTATCCCAGTACCCGCTGATGTTCCAGGGGCCAGGGAAACCAACACACTATTACCACTATAGTCAGACATAACTACTATGTGACACTATGTGTTTATAAACGTGTGGCTTTGAACCAGTCACTCAAAGCCACCGGAGGGAATTGAACCCTCAATCTGCACATATCCCGAACTGAACTTCCCTTGATCAAACTGCAGGGAATATTGCCGTCTGGTCACAGACCAGACACATATGCGTCGCGAGCCCACGCAAGGGCTCTACGAGTGTGCTGCATCGCCATTATGCTACGGTGGCGAAAAATGCCTAGAAAATTAGTGCAGGAAATGGATTAAAAGTGTACTTTTGGACTTATTTTTTTGGGGACATTTTCGGGACAATTTTGGTGTTTTCAGGACAATTATTGTGCAAACTTGTAGAGGGCTTTTTTGGCAGTTGTTTTTTCGGACTTTTTTCCGACATTGAGAGGTTAATTCCGACAAAAAAAATTTATTTGCGCATTGGCGTGGAAAAATAGTCTTTAACGGCCTTTTTCAAGAAAACCGGCAAATCAGCTATCTTTACGCGCTCCTGGGCCATTGAATCCCTGAAACGAAAAGTAACAGTGCCATCCTTCATCGAGTCATAATCAACCGTAATCCCGCCAAAAACACCGATTTCATCCCCACGCGCATAGCGCTTTCCAATTGAGCCCTTGTCGTCGAAGAAAACGTCAAAATCTTCATCCTTTAACAACCCGAAAACCTCGCGCGCTTTTTCATTCAAGCCATCCTTGTTCACAAGCGGAAACACACCCGCAACATAAGGCGCAATGGACGGGTTAAGCGACAAAAAAATCCGCTCTTCCGGCCCGCGCTTTTCTTTTTTGAGTGAAACGTCAAGCAGGACAAACAGTGACCTATCAAGGCCTGCAGAGATTTCAAAAACATTGGGGAAAAATTCTTTGCCAGTCTCCAAATCTTTTATTTGGTGATCATGCTTGCTGACAGCAGAGTGTGATTTGAGGTCATAGTCTGAACGGTGATTGCACGCAGCAAGCTCCACCCAGCCCAAACTGGTTTCAACCTCAAAATCCCAGGTCTCTTTCGCGTAAAACGCGCGCGCCTCTTGCTCAAGCTCGCGAAAACGCATGAGTGGAAGAGGAACACCGAGTTTTGCATAAAACTGCTGTGTCCTGCAAAGCAGGTAAGCAACCAGGCGCGAGGAAACAATTTTTTTGTCAACCGATTCCATGCAGGAATATTCTTTCACGTTTTTTTCCTTTAACCGCAAGAGGCGGAGCTTGTAGTCTTTCACGCTTTCCCATTTTTCAACCTCGTTTTCTTTGAGCGGGTTAAAGAATACTTCAATTTCCATCTGGCCAAGCTCACGTTCCCGCAAAAGAGTGTTGCGCGGGGAAATCTCGTTGCGAAAGGAAGCACCACTCTGTGCGATTCCAAGCGGTAGTTGTTGCCGCATGGTTTTGTACAGGCGGTCAAAGGCAAGAAAAATGCTCTGGCATGTCTCGGGGCGCAGGTAAGCCTCTTGCTTTCCCGTGGCGCCGATGTCGAGTTTCATCATCATGTTGAATTTTTTCGTTTCATCAAAATCAATTGCCTTGCAGGAAGGGCACCTGAGTTTGTGTTTTTTGATTAGTGCGTCAAACTCTGGAGTCGAAATAGACTCAGGGACAACCGCACTTGTTGCCTCGCTTATGAGCTGGTCGGCACGAAAAACGCTTTGGCATTTCCTGCAACGCACAACCGGGTCGTTAAAGTTGTCCAGGTGTCCGGATGCCTTGAACACGTCACGCGGAAGAATTTGGGCGCCACTGATTTCAAGAAAGCCCTCTTTTTCGACAAATTCTTTTCTCCAAAAATCAACTATTTTGCGCCTTATCCTGTGCCCGAATGGCCCAAAGTCCCAAAAACCGCTCGGAGCGCTGGAATAAATCTCTGCGCTTGGAAAAAAAAGCGACCGCCTCAAAGCCAGGTTAACGACATCATCCTTGCCCAAAACAAAACCACCAAAAAAAGTGCACAAACCCTAAATAACTGTTTTTATTAAGTTATTTAAACCAAATAGTAATTGCTGAAGGAAACGAGGGCATATGGACAAGGCACTGGAATTAAGGGAAAAACTCCTCAAAAAAGCAAGGCAGCAGATAGCCGAAAACCTTTCGGGGGACGAGGCATTCATAGTCAAGGCAGTCAGCCTGATGGAAGACCTCGACGGGACATTCAACTTGCTTGCGGAGCACGCAATCGACTGGCACTCGTTTGAGTTCCCGGAACTAAAAAAAATCGTGCGGGACAACGATGCCCTCCTTGAACTCATATCCAAAATCGGGGAGAGGAAAAACTTTTCAGAAAAAAACGTTTCAGGCACAGTAAAGGACGCTGCAAAGGCCTCCACGGTCGCAAAAACTGTGCAAAATTCAAGCGGGGCAGAACTCGACCAAAACGACATAAAGGAGATTCAGGCGCTTGCAAAAAACGCGCTTGAAATAAAGTCCCAGCGGATGCGGCTTGCAGGCCTCCTTGAAGAAAAGGCGAAAAAAATTGCGCCAAATACAAGCATTCTCCTTGGCGCGCTCCTGTTTTCAAAGCTTGTTGCACGCGCGGGCTCGATGAAAAAACTTGCATTCATGCCCTCCTCGACAATCCAGGTGATTGGCGCAGAAAAAGCGCTCTACAGCCACTTGAAAAGCGGTTCAAGCCCGCCAAAACACGGGATAATTTTCCAGCACCCTTTAATCAGTTCAGCAAAACCTGAATACCGCGGGAAAATGGCAAGGCTCCTGGCAGCCAAGACAAGCATTGCAGTAAAAGTCGACTACTTTGGCGGAAAACCAATCGGCAAAGAACTCAAAGAAGACATGGACAAAAAGTCGCTCAAGGCACTCTTTGAAAAAAAACCCGGCGGCGGGAAAAAAACTTTCCACC
>JAUSEO010000040.1 GCA_030651515.1 archaeon
TTCTCAAAAAATTAAAGACGAGCTGAGGGCGGAAGACAATGAACGAGATAGAGTATTTTTTTGATTCTTATGCAATAATTGAAGTCCTTAAAAGTAATCCAAGTTATCAAAAGTTTTCAGAAATTATTGCAGTTTCAAGCCGTATAAATCTTGTGGAAGTTGCTTATCATTTGCTTGAATCTTTTGGACAAGAAGAGGGGTTAAAAATTTTGAATTCATTAAAAATTAAAATTCTTGAAATCGGGGAAAAAGATGTCTCAAAAATCGCCATTTTTCGAAAACAAAATTCACAAAAAAAATTTTCTTACATAGATTGCATTGGCTACGTTTTGGCAAAAGAAAATAATTTAAAATTTTTAACAGGCGACAATGCATTTAAGGGCATGGAAAATGTCGAATTTGTAAAATAACGAAAAACAGGTTAATATTGTTGTTTTTTATGAAGAGGTGAAAAAATGAATTGTGTCTGCGGGGCAAAACTGGAAGAGATAAAAACTCAAATGGATTTTTTTGACGGTAAAATAATTGCCAGGGATGTAAATGCATTTTATTGCCCTGAATGCAAAGAGGAACTGTTTGACGCCAAAGAATGGGGTAAATTGTTTGAATTCTGTAATTTACAGAATTAGTGCAATTGAGTGGTTCGAATGAAAACAATAAAACTCAAAGGAAAAAGAGAGCCAATCACGATGGCTGAATGGGAAGACATAGGGCCTATTGTAAAAGCCCACTTGAAAAAGTACAAAAAGTTTTACGATGAGCTTGCAGAGCTATAACTGGGCTACTTGTCGGATTTGGTCTTGGTGCAGTGAAATTAAAAACTAAACGCGCCCAAAATTCTTTACTTTTGGGGCGTTAGTCTAGTCTGGTAGGATCGTACCTTGGGGCAAACAAGCTTGTTTACAACGTGGTACTGGCGGGAGTTCAAATCTTCCACGCCCCATATTCAAATCCGGGCCCTCCCATTATCTTTATATTTGTTTTTTTCTGAAATGTTGTTATGTCAACTTGGAAAAACTTGGCTCCTGATTTGGTCAGGCAGAGAGTGATTATCGAATGCACTACTAAAAAAATGGTTAGCCAAGAACAAATCAAAAAATATTTGTTGGGTCTGGCTAAAGTTACTAAAATGCAAGTTCTTTCCGGGCCATTTACTGATACCGCGCATGAACTGGGTGAAAGTGGCTGGGTACATTGGAAAACCTCTGGAGCGCATGTTTATAGCTATCCAACAAAATCCCCTTTGTTGACTGTTGATTGTTACACCTGTAAGCCATTTTCTGTAAAAGACGCAGTGGATTTTACAAAGAAATACTTTGAGGCCATTGAAATCGTATATAAAGAAATAGAAGTCTGATTCAGGCCATTCATAGCTTTTTTAATTTCTTTTCCTTTACGGTTTTAGTTGTATGGCGGAAAAAAAGGAGAATTTGCAGGGCCTGACCGTCAAAAAGGCGGTTGATTTTAGCGAGTGGTACAACCAGGCTGTCCTCAAGGCTGGTTTGGCCGACTATGCCCCGATTCGGGGTTTCATGGTCATAATGCCCTCGGGCTATGCTTTGTGGGAGCAGGTACAGCGCGGCTTGGACAGGGAATTTGCAAGGCTTGGCGTAAAAAACGCATACTTCCCTCTTTTGATTCCTGAAAGCTTTTTCAAAAAAGAGGCAGAGCACGCTAAAGGCTTTGCACCGGAACTTGCGTGGATTGAAAGGGAAGCGGATGGCGAGCGCGTTGCAATCCGGCCTACGTCTGAAACTATTATCTACAGTTTTTTTGCAAAGTGGATAAGGAGCTGGCGCGACCTCCCGTTCCGCATGAACCAGTGGTGCAATGTCCTGCGCTGGGAAGTAAAGCAGACAAAACTCTTTTTGCGCACGCGCGAGTTCCTCTGGCAGGAAGGGCACTGCGCGTATGCAACAGAGAAAGAGTGCGTGGACGAAGCACTTGTGGTTTTGGAAGAGTATGAAAAGTTCTGCCAGGACGTTTTGGCAATCCCTGTTGTCGCGGGAGTGAAAACCGAGGCCGAGCGTTTTGCGGGTGCAAAGGATACTTTCACGGTTGAAGCCCTCATGCCCGATGGCCGCGCACTGCAGATGGGGACAAGCCACAATCTTGGCCAGAATTTTGCAAAAACTTTTGGCGTGAAATTCCTGGATGAAAAAGGCGTTGAACAATTGGTTTGGCAGAATTCGTGGGGTGTTTCCACGCGCCTGATTGGCGCTCTGGTCATGGTGCATGGTGACGATAAAGGCTTGGTTATTCCGCCGCGCATTGCCCCGCACAAGGCAGTGATTGTCCCGATTATTTTCGAGGACTCGAAAAAAGATGTCTTAACTGCTGCAGGAAAGCTTGCAGAGGGCCTTGCAGAGTTTTCAGTGTTTGTGGATGACCGCGACCAATATTCTTCCGGCTGGAAGTTCAACGAGTGGGAACTCAACGGAATTCCGCTGAGGATAGAAATCGGGCCGCGCGACGTGAAAAGCGGGTCGTGTGTCATTGTGCGCCGTGACACGGGTGAAAAGAAAACCGTGAAGCTTTCAGACGCAAGGAAAACAGTTGAAAACGCGCTTGAAGAAATCCAGACAAATCTTTTTTCGACTGCGAAAAGTTTTTTGGACAAAAACACGGTTGAAGCAAATTCCTGGAATGAACTTGGAAAGGCAATTGAAGAGCGCAAACTCGTGCTTGCCGCGTTTTGCGGTTCTGCTGAATGTGGGAAAAAAATTAAGGAAAAAACCACTGCTTCAAGCAGGTGCATTCCGTTTAACCAGAAGCCCGCAAAGTCAAAGTGCGTGGTGTGCGGAAAACCAGCTGAGAAGAAAGGTTTTTTTGCCAAGTCTTACTAGGAGAAAAAATCGTTTCTAACGTTAAGTTCGAGTTCTTCGACGGGTTCGCCTGCAATGGTTTTTTCGCCGGTTCCCGTGTTTCGGAAGCCGAGTTTTTTATAAATTTTTTTGGCTGCATCATTCTGCCGTCTCACTAAAAGGTAGATTTTTTCCGCCCCGTTGAGTGACAATGCATGGACTGCAAAGACTGCCAGGGTGTTCCCGATTTTTTTTCCCCTGAATTCTTTGCTGACTGCAAGGCCGTGGATAAAACCTTTGTTGCCTTGTAACTCAAAGTCCACAAATCCTGCAAACGAGCCGTTTTCCTCAGCTTTGAACAGCATTGCACCGTTTTTCTGCCGCTCGAAAAACTTTTGGCTTGAGCTGTTTTTGTAGGGGAATTCGGCTGCTGAAAGCTTTACTATGCTTTCAATGTCTCCGGAATTTATTTTTTTGATTATCATTTTGCAACACTCTTGAGGTATTCAGTTATTTCGCCCCCCGTGATTGCGCAGCCCGCGTATTTTACTGAGAAGAGTGCTGCTTTGAGTGTGGCTTTTGAGTGCTCGAGTTCCTTTCCAAAACAATTTTGTTCGTATGCAAGTGCAAGCATTTCGCTTGAGCGGAAAATTTTTGTTCCGCCAAAGAGGCGGCGGAATTCGAATAGTTTTTTTTCGTCAAAACTTATTTTTTTCCTGTGCCTAAACTCAAGGAGGGTGCGGAGGTTTTGTGGCTCTTCAAGCAGCATTCGCGTTGTGCGCTCGTCTATTACGAGTGCATCAGCGTCCATTTCTTTTACAAGTGCAAGTGCTCCAAGTTCCCCCTTGTGCATTATCTGGATTGGCTGCCCGTCCGCATAACACATGTTTTGTGCAAGCTTTATCGTGGTTTGAAGTGTCTGCATTGTTTCTTTTCCTGGTTTTACTATCGTGAACCAGTTGTTTTTGATTGCTGACTGTATCCGGAATGCGTTGAGTTCAAACCTCCTGATTTTCATGGGGTGGGTGACGGTTTCAAAGAAAACTGATTCGGGCATGAAGAACCCGGCTTTTTTTTGCTCTGCGAGTTTCCCGATTATGTTAATGAAGCATTTTTCTGACAAGGAGATTATGCTGCTTGCGTCAAACACGAGTTTTTTCATGCAAATACTTCCCGCAGTATTTTCATCCTGTGCTTCATGGAACTGCTTGTTTTTCCCTCGTCGTGTATTTTTGTGAAGCCAATGTAGTTTTGCAGGTCTGCCTTGTCTGCTCCTGCAATCTCTGTTGCCTGGCTCAGGCTCAGCCCCTGTGCATAGGCGCTTGAAGCGATTTTTATTTTTGCCTTGTCCCACGTGTTTTTTAAATAGTTTCCGAATTTTTTGTCTATTTCGCGCGTGTCCTCTTCTATTTCGCCAAGTTTTTTCTCAAATTTTTTTGCCTTGTTTTTGCGCAATATTTCTGCCGCGTCTTCAAGTGCTTTTAATATGGTGTTTTTCACATCATGCCATAAAGGGTTTTTGAGTATGTGCTCCTTTGAAGTGATTTTGCTTAAAACGTAAGCCGCTATGGCGATTTTGGCGTAGGTTTTGTCAAAGCCCGCAACTGCCAGGCCAAGGGCACGGTTGCTTGCTTCTTTGAGCCCAAATGAGTCTTCATTGTTGAATGAGGCGCTTATTTCTTCCATCATTTCAAGCTGCTTGTAGGACATCCTGTGTTTCCTTATTCTACTTCACTTGCAGGGACTTTTAATTTTTTCCTTTATTATCAAACAATAAGATATATAAGGTAAAAATGCCTGTTTGTTGTGGTGGTTTTGCTTGTTTTTGCAGGTTGACCTCGTTGGAGCAGGGCTTGGCCTTGGGGCGGGTGCAGTTTTTCTTGTTTTGTCTTTTTTTGTTTTAAAGCACTTTAACGAGTCTTTTTCGGGCCAAAAAGAAGAAAATTATTCTAATCAAGGTTATTATGCCCCCGGTAAAGAAAAACAGCTTTTTTTGTTGAAGAAAAAGGATTCCCAAAAACCCGAGGCAAAGCCTTTGGATGCAGACAAAGTGGTTTCTGGCCAAAAGGACCTGCGTGGAAACAGGACTATTATAAGCACGATTCAGCAGTTGCTTAAGAATGCCACGCCGGAAGAAGAAATCGTCAGGAACCTCCACGACATGGGCCTTGACGACAGTTCTGCCCGGAAAATGATTATGATTGCCCAGTCGGATGCGTTGGAGGTTTTCCGCGACGAGATTGAGAAAATCACGCAGAAAAACGTCCAGGAACAGCTTGAGAAAATCCAGGGACAGCTCAATGTTTCGCCCACAAAGTCGATTTCCCAAAAAATCGAGAGCATTAAAAAAAACCTCGGTGGAAAACTCGCAACAGCCGAGAAAAAAACCAGCAAGCCGCGCGAAAAAATTGCTTTGAGCCTATTGTCGCTTGAAGAACGCCTTGAGGAAATAACTGTCCCTGAACTAAAAAAAAGCGAGTGACTGGAAAATGGATTTTGGGTACGTTGCTTTTCGCTTATTTTTTTTCCTCTTTGCAGTTTCTTTCCTTTTGCCGCATGCCGCTGCTGTTGCTCCGCACGAGGCGGCAAATTTTGTAGTGAAAGAAAACAATTACCTTCTCCAGGGTGAAGAGTATGAGCAGCCAGTGGTCCCTATTTCCAATGCCGGGAAAAAGTTTTGGGTCGTGCCGGTTATTTCTGGCGGGAACGTGGTGACGTTTTTCCCTGTACAGTTTGAGGTTTTGGTGGTTTCCACTTCAGCCCCGGTGAACAGGGAGGTTTTCAAGACTGCTGACCTTTTGCGCGAGCTCTCGATTGAAAAAGAGTCAATCTCGAAAAACCCTTCAGTGGAATGGGTTTTCACTCCAACGTACGCCTTGCGCTTTTCAAACCTTTCAAACGTTTTGGCAAACGAGCGCTTCCAGTTGACAACAGTGGCTTCAACCGTTGACTCACAGGAGGCTTATAGCGTTGTCGAAAAACTGAATGTACTGCTTGAGGGACTGTCTGTTTCGGCCCAAAAAACAAGCCAGCTTGTTTCCGCTGCGTCAAAAGCTGAAAGCGATTTTTTTTCTGAGCCTGACACTTCAATGTTTGGGGCCCTTAAGGAAAGCTTTGATTCTGTGGGAAACGAGATAGGCCTTTTGAATAGTACTGCACTGGATTACCGGCGGGACCTTGAGCGCCTCAAGCAGATTGTTTCTGTTTCAGGCCTTGACCCTTCCACAAAAACTTACCTGGTTTCCCTTGCGGATGTGCCGGTTGAATTCAACAGCATTGGAAACTACAAAGTTTATTCCCTCGAGGTATCAGAATCCATTAATTCTGTTTATGCAAGGGTTTCACAGCGCACTGACCCGCTTTTGGAGGAATTTGCGTCACGGCTTGAGCGCCAGAAAGCCTTTGACGAGATTTACGGGCAGAACGCGGATGTAAAAGAGAAAACGGGCAACAGGTTTTCAACTGCCTCTGAACTGGTGCTTTTTGTCCTTGCGCAGGAAAACCGCTCAAAGTGGAATAGTTCTTCCCTTGTAGAGCGGGTCGAGGACAACTGGAGGCAGGCAATGTTGCTTTACAACGGGGAAAAGTATTCCCTGGCAGTTTCTTTTTCCAAAAAGGCCTTTGTGGACTCTTTAAACGTTTACAATGGGGGTTTTTTCAAGCCCCCTGTCCAGTCCGAGGACTATTCCGGCCTGATTTTCCAGGTTATTATAGCCCTTGTAGTTTTGCTTGTGCTGCTTGTTGCCTACAATAACAGGGATAAGCTTTTGAGTTTTTCCAAGCAAAATGATGATTCGGGCGAGTATTGACATGGTTTTTTCAAGGCTTTTTTTCCTGTTGTTTTTCGCCATTTTTTTGCCTTTTTTTGTCGCCGGGCAGGGTGTTTTTGTCTCCATTGAACCTGAAACCGGCAGGGGCCTGGATTTCTATTCCTTTGAAGTAGTGCGTTTCCGCCTGGTTGTTTCAAACAATAGTGGCAGTGTGGTTGAAAACTTTAATGCAGTTATTTCTGCGGGCAACGACCTGGCATTGGTCGTGGATGGCGCTGAGACAAGGTCGCAAAAAATTTCTTTTCTTTCCATTGCGCCAAATGAAACTCTTTTCAGGGAATTCCAGGCAAAAGGCCTTTTTTCAATTGGCAGAAAAACTTCAATCAGGGTGGATTATGGCGTAGGCGAGGAATTGTTCCAGAGTTATTCTGTCGGGGTTTCAGTGAAACAAAACCCTGTTGAATTCAATGCCCGCCTCCTGAAAGGGGCTCTTGAGCCGTTTGAGGAAAACACAGTGGTGTTTGACCTGAAAAATACCGGCACACAGGAAATTTCAGGGGTGCGCGTTGAAGTCCTGCTCCCCCCGGGTTTTTCTTCCAGTGAAAGTGTTTTTTCCCCCGGTTCACTTGCACCGGGCCAATCCATTTTGAATGCCCGGCTTGGTTTTTCTGCCCCGCCAGAACAGGTTGGTGAACAGAACGTGGCAGTAAAAGCGTTTTTTTCTGATGAAACGGGAGAGCATGAAATCAGAAAGGATATTTTGGTTGATGTGCGGAAGCGCGAAAACACTCTTGTCCTGCTTGGGCTTGCAGCACTCCTGATTGCTGCACTCGTGGTTTTTTTTGGAAAGAAAAAAACACCCGCCCCTGCTGCAAGTGTTTCCACTGCGGCAGAAAGCCATGCAGAGGCCCGCCACTAAAAGCTAGGTTGGAATTCTTTTTACGCGGTGAGCTCTATTATATCCTCGTTTTGTAGGATGTAGTCTTTGGAGACTCTTTGGCCTTCAAACTTTGTGCTGCCCCACACGCGGACAAACCTCAAATTTTTTGCAAGGTCTTTGTGGAGTTTTTTTGCAAAGTCTTCAACAGTGCTTCCCTGGTCAAGCACCAATGGGGTTGCTGTGTCAGCTTTTTCACCTGGTTTTTTTGTGAAAACAATTATTTTGCCGGTTAACTCAAACAATTTTTTTTTGAGTTCCTGTGTTTCATGTTTTTCAAACTGGTTTATGAAAAGCGCTTTTTTATAGACTATTTTCTGGTTCAGTGCTCTAGCAAGCATTTCACTTGTACAGGGCTCCTGGAACAGGACACTTGCATTGTGTATGCCAAATGCCTTAAGCGTGGCAGTTATTTTTTCGGGTTTTTCACGCAGAAACTGTGTCCCGCCTAGGCTTATTCCTTTGTATTCGCCTACCTTGATTATGACTTTTGGTTTCTCCCGATTCACGAATATGTCGGCCTTTTCAAGCTCTTTTATGGCAGTTTTTTTGTCTTCTTCCGCCATGAAAAGTATGGCAATGGCATCAGCGTTCCGTATGGCTGACAATACCTGAATGCCGCTTGCTTTTCCATCACTGCTCCCGTCGATTATTGCAGGCATTTCAACCAACTGGATGAGGGTTTCCCTGTAATTCATCATTCCAACTACGGGTTCTTTTGTAGTGAATGGATAAGGCGCTATTTCTGTTTGCACTCCTGTTAGTTCTAAAAGAAGCGTGCTTTTGCCAGAGTTTGGGGACCCAATGATTGCTATCTGTGCTTCGCCTTCTTTTTTCACGTTAAAGGTTTGTCCGCCGCCCTTTTTTGCCCCGCTTGTTTTTTCTTTCTCTACTTCTTCGCGCAGTTTTGCCATTTTGCGTGTGAATTCTTTGCGGATGTTTTCGGTCTGCTTGTGTTTTGGGATTGTGCGCAGCATTTCTGCCAAAGCCAAGAGTTTTTCCTCTGAAGTGCGGGCATTGTGGTATTTTTCTTCAGCTTGGAGATACTCTACCCCTGGGTTAACCGGCATGTGGCGTCATTCCTTTTTTTTGCCTGCTTTAAAGACAACGAGTTCCTCGAAAAAAAGCTTTTCCCTTGCAATGATTTGGGCTGAAATTTTTTTTTTGGAGAGCAGGGAGCCTGTTTTTTCAAGCCCGTTTAAGGAACTTTGGAGGAAAAAGCACTCGCCTTTTTCTTTTAAGCGTGTTGGAAAGCCTTCAATGAACCTGTCCAGTACCTCTCTCCCGTTTTTTCCCCCATCCACGTCCAGGTAAACCGTTTTTTCTGACGGAACGTATGGGGGGTTGAAAATGATGGCGTCAAACTTTTCGTGAATGTTTTCAAACAAATCGCTTTTGACCAGTTCGCCGCGCAATCCGAGTTTTTCAAGGTTTTTTTTCGTGCATTCCAGTGCAAGCGGGTTTTTGTCTGCAAAAACAGCTTTCTTTGCCCCGTTTAAGAGTGCTGTTATTCCCTGTACGCCAGTACCGCACCCGATGTCAAGAATTGTTTTTCCGCTGAATTCTGGCAATGCTTTTGCAAGCAGGAAAGAGTCTTCCCGTGGGGAATAAACTCCTTTGCAGTCTTCAACTTGAATTGGCGTCTTCATTGGAGTTATCATTTTGGCAGGCTTCAATTGTCGGGTCGGCAAGGCACACAGCATCATCAATTGCCTTGAATGGAACGTTGTACTTGCAGGCAACCACTGCTGTGGCAGGAATCCTTATAGAATAACTGACTGCTCTTTCAAGCGAGGTTCTCGTGGCTTCTTCAGTAAATGACACGCAACTTTCAAGCACGTTTGCAAAAAACTCTATCCCTGCCCCTATTTCTGCCCTGAATTTTTCAAGCTCTTCGTTTGGAACAGGTTTTCCGAAGTTCTTGCTTGCATTGCAGAAAAGAATCTCTTCATTAGCAAGATTCCTGGTGTCTCCTCCAACGTCACAGTAGTAACCGATTATTGCGTCGTGCATTTGCCTGAATTTTTCCTGGTTTGAAGCGCATACAATGTAACCGACATTTCTTTTAAACAATTCAACGTTGTTTTCATCCACGGTGATTGTGGAAGTTGTTGTCGGCAGGAACTCAAACCGCACTTTTAGGGCGTTTGAGTCAAACTTGCCAAGTGCATTGTCAAGTCCGGGTTTTAGCCTGATGCTTACTTCGTGGAACGGGTTGTCGAAAATATTTACTCTGACTCTCGCGTCAGAAGCGTTGCAGTCCTCTTCAACCGGGGTCTCTAGGTATTCGCGGGAATAAATTTTTGACGAGTTTAAGTTAAATTCAGGAACGACATATTTCCCAAGGATTCTTGGGTATGTCTCATCCATTGCATCTTTTAGGCCTGGATACTTCGTGACGTCAACTATTTCTACAAGGGCTGTCGGCACAAGTTTTACATTGTACTGTGCAATTGCCTTCACTCCTTCGGGCGAGTCAATTGCCAATTCTGTGACTTCAAAAGGCATTCCATCAATTGCAAAGACGTCCAGGATAGTGTTGTATTTTTCGCAAAAAGTGCACGCAGGGTCAAACAATAAAGTTACCCTGATTTTTTCTGCTGGTTTTGGTTCGGGTGGTTGTACAATTACAGGCGGCTCTGTGGCCTTTGGCTGAATCGCTATTCCGACAGCAACGCCAAGCAGGATTCCTGCAATGACAAACAAAACAACCACATAATTAGGCAATGCCTTGGTGGCAGGGCTTTTGTTTTCAGGCTTTTTTTCCACTGCTTTTTTTTCTTCGTTGCCAGTTTTGGTTTCTTCCATTTTTTTTCCACTTTTTCTTTTTTTTGTTTTTCCTTGCTTTTTTTCACCCATTGGATTAAACACAGCCGTTTTTTTTTGGCAAAAACAAGCCTTTTTTCCAGGTTGGCAATTTTTTTGTATGTACACTACTTTTTGCGGAGTAAAGCTTAAAAAGTTTTAATTGCCCCAGTTCTTCTTTGGATGAAGATTGCTGATTCCCACTGCCACCTTGGCCTGTTTGAAAAACCGCTTCAGGTAGTTGAAAACGCAAAAAAACACGGCATAGAACGTTTTTTTTCCTGTGCAACAAACCTCGAATCAATGAAAAAACACCTTGGTTTGTTTGCCAAAGAGGAGTGCGTGAAAACAGGGCTTGGATTGCACCCCGTGGACCTGCTTAAGCTAAGCGAAAAAGAAATCGGGGACTCCCTTGCTTTCTTGGAAGAAAATGCTTCAAAATGCCACGCAATCGGGGAAATTGGCCTTGATTACAAGTATGCAAAAACCCAAAAAGAGCGTGATTTGCAGGGAAAAGTTTTTTCCACCCAGGTTGAGTTGGCGGTTAAAAAAAAGCTCCCCATTGCGGTCCATTCAAGGCTTGCGGAGCAGGAGTGCCTGGAAATACTTGAATCGCTTGGGGCGAAAAAAGTCCTTCTCCACTGGTTCACATACTCCAAAAAAAGCATTCCGCGGGCAGTTGAAAACGGTTTTTTCATGTCATGTGGCCCCGTGATTTTTTCCTCGAAAAAAGACCTGGAGGCAGCACTTGCGATTCCCCAAGGGCTTCTTCTTTTGGAAACAGACTGCCCTGTATCATTTGGTGGAAAGCAGTCAGACCCAACCTGGGTGAAAATGGTTGCAAATGAGCTTTCCGTGCACAAAAAAGAGCCTGTTGAAAAAATAGTGCAAAGCGCGTGGAAAAACTATTCAAGGCTTTTTGACAACAAGCCTTAAAAGAAATCCTTTGCAGAAGAATTGTTTGGCGTTGAAAAAACATGGGTGTTGAAACGGTTTTCCTAGTGGTCCTGGTTGTTGCGCTTGGAATAGGGAACGTCCTTTTGAGCCTCTTTTTTGAGGAAAAGCCCGGGGTTTTTGCACAAAAACCCAAAAATGTAACCAATACAAAAGATTTTGATTCAACTTCCATTTCAGTCCAGCCCGGCCTCGAAAATGTTTCCGCTAACCAGAAGTTTCTTTTGATTAGCAGGCGCCTTGCAGACATTGACGCAAAGGTGCATAAGCTTGATAATTTTCGCGGAAACACCCAGGTTGAACTCAAGGGGCTGATGGAAATCCTTGCAGAGCTACAGGACAAAAACCTGACAGTCAGGGCAAAAAAATTCCAGAAAAGCGAGCCAGAGCTTTCCACCCATGAAATGCACGAGATAATTTACAGGTCAAGGTAATTTTTTCTTCCACGTTTTTCTTTCCGCGGAGTCCCCGCTTTTTTCTCGCAAAAAGCCCGCAACGATTGACGCGGAACCCACAACTGGTTCGAGGTCGTCTGCACGCGGAATGAATTCGATGTTCTTGTTTTTGAGTTTGAGCTGGTTCCCATCGACAACAGTGCGCGGCTTTTCTCCAAGCTCATTGAACAATTCAATCATTTTGTCAATTGCTTTCTCCTCTATCTCATTAATTGTGTGGCCTTTTTTTCTCAGGCGGTCAATCATTTCTGCGTTGAAAGAAAAAGCCCCGAAAGAAAGCGCGTTGCGTGAAACTATTTCAAACTTGTCTGAAACACTGCTTGTTTTTTTCGAGTCACGCACTTCGCGCAGTTTGTTCGTGTCGCCAAAAACCCCTGCGATTACCATCGGGCCGAAGCCCTCGCCGCGCCCGACTTCGTCAAAGCCAAGTGCGAGTTCTTCTGCCAAACCCATTTTTTCCAAGAGCCATTCTTTTGTCTTTTCAGGTTCAGTTCCTTGGATAACGGTTTTTCCGCTTGTGTAAACCACGACAACGTTTTTCTTGTCGCGGAATCGTGCGTGCTCGTGGACAGAATTTGTTTTGAGTGCCTCGAGGCCTTCAAGGGCTTTTTCAAGTTGGGGGGTGTCTTTTTTCTGGAAATTCAGGACGACTGTCATATTACTGTCAAAGAAGAGAATCCGTTGAAAGTATTTTAAAATGAGCTAAATACAATCTTAATTGGTTTTTTTAATGGCTAGCGCAACTTTGAAACAGATTTATACAAAGCTTAACGATATTGACCAAAAGGTTTCAGCCTTGCTAGTTAAAGAAGAAAGGCCGACAAAAGAAGAATTATCTGCAATCAGGATTGGCCGCAAACAGTTTGCAGAAGGAAAATTCAAGTCCTGGCAGCAAATAAAATCCACGCTTTAAAGTGACTTTTTTTGCCTGATTTTAATGTTTTTCTTTCAAATAATGCAGAGAAAGGTTTGAAGAAATCCGAACCAAATATCCGGCAACAACTCCAGAATGCAATTGATGCCTTGGAGAATAATCCTGTTCCAACAAAAGATTTTGATGTCACAAAAATTTCTTCAAGCATATCAAATTACAGGATAAGAATCGGGCGCTACTGGATTTTATACACGATAAACTGGGAAGACAAAGAAGTCAAAGTATTTGGCATTGACAAACGGAAAGGAAGCAGTTACGATTAAACTTTTACTATTTTAAAAAGAGAAAAAATGGGTGGTTTTTATTCCACCACTGTTATTTTGCCGAACATTTTTGCACTCAAATGGTCGTGGTAAGCCCAGTCCCCAACCTCGTTGAAGGTAAAGGAAAAGCCCTCTCCTTCTGCAAGGCCTTTGCAGGCGTCAAAAATGTCCTCGGCGTCCCCAGTCCCGCATTTTGTAATGCTTGAGCCAGGGTATTTTTCATGCGTTGGGTGTGTTGCGCTTGCCGGCCAGTTTTGAGTTGAAGTCTTGTTGGTCCATGTCACAGTGCTTCCATTTTTTATGGCCAGGTTCTGTGGCACATAACCTGAAGCTGTTATTTCAACCGTG
>JAUSEO010000048.1 GCA_030651515.1 archaeon
GATTGGGTTAAAAAAATAAAAAAACAAGTAGACGACTTGTCTGGCCGTCTTGGGAACTCCTAAAAACTATAGTAAACGACATTTATTTTTCAGCAAATGTCGTCTTTTACTAGAATAGCAAATGACTTAAAAATCTTTTTCCTCGCCATAAAAAAAATTCATTTGCTTGCGGTTCGTGCAAGCATTTCCACAAGGCCTTCGGAACAGGTTTTTTTGAGATCCATTGGGTGGAGTTTTTTTTCGCCAAAGTCTTTTTCAAGCTCTGCTGCAGACACGTAGGTTTTGTCGCCGCCAAATTTTACAGGCCGCTTCACACCCAATTGGCCAAAGAAAGGGAAAATAATCAAGCGCGTGATTTCAATTATCGGATTCTTTTCAACAACCCCTTCGGGGCAGAATGACTTGTTTATCTTGTGTGAGATTTGTTCCGGCGAATCCGCAACGGAAATGAACGTTTCTGGTTTTGACGATGACATTTTTCCGTCACCCGAAAGGGAGTTAATCAGGGGCGTGTGGACAAGAATTGGTTTTTGGCAGCCGATTTGCGGCAATAGTTCGCGTGCAAGCATGTGTATTTTTCTCTGCTCTATTCCTGCCTGTGCCACGTCAACTTTGAGGTGCTTTATGTCCGCGATTTGCATGAGCGGGTAAACCATCTGTGAAATGTGCGCGTGCTCTATGTCGCGCGCGACTTCCTGCATTGACCGCAGGCCGCGCTGGAGCGTTGCATGAGAGGACAAGTCAAGCACATCTTCAAAATACGGGGGTTTCATTTGGAAAGAACTTCCAAGTATAAATTCAGCGTTTTTGAAGCCAAGGCGTTTGATGCTTTTTTCCCACTCCCGGGCTACCTGGCGGATTTCTTCCATCGTGCCTTTTTTGTTGAGGAACGCGTGCCAGTCCGCAAGCAGGATTTTTATTTTGAAGCCGGCCTTTTCGAGATCCTTTAATTTTGAAAGTGTTACAAGGTGCCCCAGGTGGATTGGCCCGCTTGGCTCGTAGCCACAATAAGCAACTGGGTTTTTCTTTGCCTCAAACAGTGCCTGTAGCTCTTCCTTTGAGACTATTTCAACCGTGTTTGATTCAATCATTGAAAGTTTTTGGGATGTTTGGAGTGGCATGGGTGAAATAGGAGATATAGAAAAATGTTTTATATTAAACCCCCTCCCAAAACTGCATCATTTAAACGGTTTTTGAGGCATATTTTACATGCTTTTTTTGCACTTTTTGCTTGAACCTGCAAAAAGGCAGGAAAACAAAAAAAAGGGGGGAAAAATCAATGGATTTTAGAAAACTTGGTTTTTTGTTTTTGGTGACCGCTTTGATTTTAAGCGTCAGTTTTGTTGCCGCAAAAACCATGCGGCCAGATACAGGCACGCCCAGTGGGCCTAGTGAACCTGAGAAGGAGAAATGCATGGACTGCGTGGAACCATCTGATGAACCTGTAGACTTGGGTGAACCCAGCCCATGTGATGCGGGCCTTGATTGTCCTGGGAACCTTACATTGTACTGTTTGTTCCACCCGTTCAACTGTGTATCAGATTTAGTTCCCTTCATAAGCATTGCGCCTGAAGGCAAACCATAAGTTCGCATTGAAATAAACAAGGGAGGGTTAATTGCCACCCCTTGTTTTCCTTATTTTTTTTTCACCCCGTGGCTTTAAAATAATCTTTCATGGAAACATTCTATTTGTACATGCGCAAGGTAATGGCTTTTGGGACTTTTGACGTCCTGCACCCGGGGCACGTGAAGTACCTCGAGGCGGCAAGGGCACTTGGGGATTACCTGGTAGTCATCGTGACGACGGACAAAAATGTCGAGAAATTCAAGGGGAAAAAACCGGTTTACCCGCAGGATGAGCGCGCGCAAATCGTGGGCGCGCTTCGGTGCGTTGACGAGGCCGTCGTTGGCTTTGAGGATGATTTTTATAGGACGATTGCCGAGAACAAGCCCAGTGTCCTTGCGCTTGGCCATGACATGAGGGAAAGCGATTCAGAAGTGCGCAGTGAGTGCAGGAAAACCGGGGTTGAATGCGAAGTGGTCCGCATTCCGGCGTTCATGCCTGAAAAGCACAAGTCGTCAGAGATAAAAAAGAAAATCAGAGAATGAAACATAGTCATTTTGTGGAAAGCTTGGTTATCAGCATCTGCAGGCTATTTTTGTGCCCTGTTGAATTATGCCTTCTTCTTGCAAGTTCTTCAAGCATATGCGGAGGTGGGTTTGAGGCTGGGGATTTTACGGCAACCCTGTGCCAAAAAATCCAGAGGTCTTCCTGTGCCTTGGCTAGGTCTATGCCTGCTTTTGCATATTCAAGTATTGCATTGTCAATCTGCCGCTGGTACTCTGGCCGTGAGTTATATGCCCCAAGTTTCCATGATTGCCTAAGTAACCCAAGCCGCCTCCTTTTTTTTGCAAATGCATTTTTGGCCCTTAGTTTTGTTTCATCAACCATCTTGTTGATTTTTTCAAATTCATTCGAAAGCGTTTTGTCTCTTGAAACATTTAACCTCAGTGTGGAAAAAAATGATTCCCACTCAGCCTTGTATCTGCGTTTGAGTTCCAGTTCTCCCCGGATAGCTTCTATATTTGCGTTTATTTCTTCGATGG
>JAUSEO010000056.1 GCA_030651515.1 archaeon
CTTGTTTTTTTATTTTTTTAACCCAATCCTTGTTGATGGAGTATTTCTTGTTTTTTTTAAGCAATACTCGGACGTTGGCAAGTTCTTGCAGGGTTTTGTAGACTGCTTGGGCAGTAAGCCTTTTTCTGGAGTTTCTTTTAATGGCAACGGATATTTCTTTGCCAGTAAGTCCTGGGCGCTTTGAGATAATCAATACTATTTTGTTCTTTGTGCTGGTTTTGCCAAAAATGTCATTCATATTTATCAAATCCAATATTGTTGCCATAATTTAATAACCGCTTCTATTTCAAGCTTAAAAATACCTGGTTGAACCAGCGAAGACAAAATCATTTTCAAAGACTTTGGCCACCACTGGAACACATACACGAAATAAACAAACACCAAAAAAGTGGCGCCAAAGCACACCCGCCAACCTAGGAAAAAATAGTTAAATCCTTCCAAGCCTGAAAGGAAACCTCCCACTTCAGTGCTTGAAAGGGTGTCATAGAATAAAAAAATAGTGGAAGTGGGGCAAAAAAGCCCCTCCGTGCATTTTACGGGTTGCCTTCAGGTGCAATGCAGATAAAGTCTCTCCTGAAAGTATGGCGTTCAATATTGTCCTGTGCTCCTCCAAAAATCAGGTAATAAATGCATTTTAGTTTACCCGGCGTTGGTGGCAATGGTTGTACTGGTGGTGGTGTCTTGCAATTCATGCATTTATTTTTTTCCGGTTCACCGTTCCCATTGCCTTCGCCATCAGAAGTCCTGGCAGCAGCGACAAAACTGACGCTAAAAATCAGGATAACTGCCACTAAAAACAAAAAACCCAGTGTTCTAAAATTCATTGTTTTTTCCCCCCTTGTTTTAGTAATTACATTTTGGTTTTGTAGCCCCAGACTACAAAAATATGGGAATAATGGGCAAAACACCTTAAAAAAGGCATTTACCCAAAGCCAGGCCCCCAAAAGAACCACTTCAAGGCCAAGCTTTAAATAAACTTTAATGTATAAGTCTTTTTGGAGTAGTGGGTGGCGAGCTGACGGTAATTCCCCATTGGGGGATGGCTGAGGAAAGTCCGCCCACTCAAGCCCAAGAAATTGGGTATCAAAACCACTCTTGAAAAAGAGTCCTCCTGAACAGAAACGATACGGGCCTTTGCTGGTCCGATGAAACGCACGGGGGGTTTCACCCGCTTTACCGCGGGGAGAGTGCAAGTCCAAAGAGACGCAGCAGGTCAAACTGCCAGCCAGTTTTTTTGACTGGTTGAGGCGAATGCTCGCAACCAAAAGCTGTCAAAGGTTTTTTGGCTAACAAAAGGCGGCTTACTCCCCACTGCTCCACTTTTACTTTTTTAAATGCCTTTTTAACCCAAAGTATGCCCTTAATATAGCTTTCCTGGGCTAAATTATTAAAATTAATTAAATTATTTAAAAAGAAAAAAAGGTGAAGTCATTGGGTTTTGGAGACAGGAGTTCTTTCGGTGGCCCTAGGGAAATGCATGACGCTACCTGCTCAAGTTGCGGGAAAGCATGCCAGGTTCCTTTCAAGCCATTAGAAGGAAAGCCAGTATACTGCAGAGACTGCTACTCAAAAAGACAAAGAAGCTACTAAATCCCTTCTAAGTTTTTTCAGTCAAAAAATTTTCTGATTTTTTTTTCTATTTTTTTTTAACTAATTCTTGCCGTAAGGCTGGAATCCTGTTAAAATCTTGTATTACCGCTCCCTCGGAGAAGGGACACATACTGCGGTGCGAGCTGACGCATACAGCTCTTTTAAACCCTTTTCAGCCCATTTTTTTTGCATGAAAACCGACAAGCAGGTCAAAGCAGGGTTTCGCGAAACTGCTTTAAAAAACCCTGAAAAACACTATCCCGTGGAAGTGCTTGAGCAAAACGGTTTTTCGCGCCACAAGTGCCAAGCCTGTGGAAAATTCTTCTGGTCGGTTCAGGCAGATGCAAAAGTGTGCGGCGACCCGGCCTGTTCAGGCGGTTATCGCTTTGTCGGGGACTCGCCTGCAAAAAAACAATTTGACTATCTCGAGGCCTGGCAGGCTTTTAAAAAATTCTTCAAAAACAAGGGTTACCTTGAATACCAGCCTTACCCGGTCGTTGCGCGGTGGAGGGAGGACGTTTACTGGGTGGGTGCAAGCGTTTACCCCTTCCAGCCGTTCGTCGTGAGTGGTGAAATAAAGCCGAAAAGCAACGCGGTCATTATCCCCCAGCCTTGCCTGCGGTTCAACGACATTGACAACGTTGGCATAACCGGTTCTCATTACGTTTGCTTTGACATGTTTGGACAGCTTCACTTCGAAAAAGCACAGGACTATGACTTGGAATTGTACTGGAGTGAGTACTTTGAATGGCTCACAAAAGGCATGGGCGTGCCGGCACAAGAATTGACCGTGCACGAGGATGCCTGGGCTGGTGGCGGGAACTTTGGCCCCTGCATGGAGTTCTTTTCACGCGGAATGGAAATCGGAAACCAGGTCTACATGCAGTACAAAACCCTTGAAAACGGGTCAGAAGAACTCAAAATAAAAGTCCTTGACATGGGCCAGGGCCACGAAAGAGTGCCCTGGTTTACGACCGGGAAAAGCACGAGCTACGAAACAACTTTTCCGACAGTCACAAAACACCTGCACACCATTACTGGCATCAAGGTTGACGAGAAATTCATGCAAAAATTCCTCCCATACTCCGCGCTCCTGAATGTGGATGAGGTAAAGGACATTGAAAGCGTGTGGCAGATGATTTCAAAAAAACTTGGAGTGGAAAAAGTGGAGCTGAAGGAAAAAGTCCTTTCGCTTGCGGCGCTTTACTCGGTTGCCGAGCACTCGCGCGCAAGCCTCGTAGCGTTGAATGATGGCGCCTTGCCTTCAAACGTTGGCGGGGGCTACAACCTGCGCGTGATAATGAGGCGCATGTTTGAACTTGCTGAAAAAAACAATTGGCAGGTGGATTTTTCAAGGCTTGCAGAAATGCACGCGGCCTTCCTCAAACTGCTTTACCCAGCCTTGTCACAAAACATGCCGGATGTCAGTGAAATAATTGAGAACGAGAAGCAAAAATTCCACTCATCACGGGAGCGTGCAACTGGCATTCTCAAAGGTGTTGTCACAAGCCAAGTTTCACTTGACAAGCTTGTTGAATTGTATGACTCGCATGGCATTTCACCGGAAGCAGTTGCAGCCGAAGCAAAAAGGGCGGGGCAAAAAGTGAATGTGCCTGACAATTTTTACGCCCTTGTCGCTGAAAGGCACGAGAAACGCGAACAGGTGACAAAAACGAAAAAAGACTTCCAGCTTGACTTGTCCGGCTTGCCTGACACGGAAGTGCTTTACTATGGCGACTGGAAAACCACTGAGTTTGAGGCGCATGTCCTTGCCGTGGTGGACAGCGTGTTCGTGGTTCTTGACAAGACCGCCTTTTACCCGACAAGCGGCGGGCAGTTGTTCGACACGGGCTTTTTGAATGGCGTGGCAGTTGTAGAGGTTTTCAGGCAGGGAAAAATAATCGTGCACAAAGTCGAAAACAATTCCCTGCAAAAAGGCATGACTGTAAAAGGAAAAATAGATTTTGAGCGGAGAAAACAGTTAATGCAGCACCACTCAGGAGTGCATGTCCTTAACCTGTGCGCGCGAAAGATTCTCGGGCCGCATGTTTACCAGGCCGGTGCTGCAAAGACGACTTCCAAGGCGCGCCTTGACATAACCCATTATGACAACCTGTCAGACGCGCAGTTGAAAAAAATCCAGAAATGCTGTGATGATGCAGTCAAAAAAGACCTTGTGGTGAAAAAAGAGTTTTTGCCGCGCGAAGAAGCGGAGGAAAAATATGGGATGGGAATTTACCAGGGCGGGTTCATCCCTGGAAGGAACCTGCGCATTGTCACTATTGGAGATGACGTCGAGGCCTGCGGCGGCACGCACGCAAACAGGACAGGCGAAATCGGGGAGATTAAACTCCTCAGTTCTTCAAAGGTCCAGGATGGAATAATCCGGTTGAATCTTGTCGCCGGGCATGCGCTTGAAAGCTCGTCGAAAAAAGAAAG
>JAUSEO010000058.1 GCA_030651515.1 archaeon
GATTGCTATGAGAATGAAAGCAAAAGGGAGGAACGCGTTAACCTGTTCAAGTGGTGCCGGAACGTTTGGCAAAAGCTTTCCAAGCGCAATGCCAATCAAAAACAAACCAATCGCACGATTCTCCATTCAAACCAACCTGAAAATAATTGGGATTGGTTATATTTAATTCTTTACTTCAATCCACTAAAAAAGCTTAAATACTCGTTTAAACGTCCTTTTAATTGGTTCAAAATGTTTGGAATCGTGAAAAAAATTGTTTCCTCGTCGCTTGAAAAGCCAAAGCTCTTGCTTGCGGCCCTCCTTGTTTTGCTCCCGGTTATTTTTCGGATAGCAGCTGGTTTTTTGGTTGGCGTGAATTTTGACGCCCCATATAACGGTTTTTTGGCTCTTACAAACATGGCCCTTTGGCTTGCAAGCGGAATAGGGCTTTACGCAATTATTTACGTTTTTAAAGGCAGTAGTGTCAAAGGAAAGCTATCAGGCGTTCTTACAGCCATCTCCTATGTGAGCTTTTTTTTCACTTTGTCCCTGTTACTGGCAGTTCTTGTCATTTTTTTGCTTGTCCCGGGCTTTTTTGCAGGAGTCAAAAACGCGCAGGGCCTTGACCCCCAAAATGCAATGCAGGCCTTCATTGAGGGCCTCCCACAGCCACAAAATGCAGCCTTGTTTGTGGCAGGAATCGGAATACTAATTCTTGCAGGGATTGCATTTCTTGTTTTGACCCTTTACCTCTACTATTCAGTAATAGCCCTTTCATCCAGCGAAAAACCGAAAAGAAACATTTTTGCCCTCATATTTTTTGTGCTTTTTTTGCTCTTTATAGGCCTCCTGGTGTAACTGGAAGCCTTAAAAGTTTTATGTCGCGGGTAAAAATAGTAGTGGACCCAAATGAAAGTCAAATGCCCTGAATGCGATGAGCAGATAGAAGTCGACAAAAACGAGGTAGACGAAAACGACACTGTTGAGTGCTCCGAGTGCGGTGAAGAGTCAATAGTGAAAATAAAAAAGGGCAAAATCAGGCTGGCCTCACAAAAAGAAAAATATTTCGAAGAAGGAATAGGGGATTACAGCGACGACTAATGCCAAAAATTTTAGAAATCCTTCTCCATTGAGTTTAGTTCATTTAAAGCAGCCACCCTCATTGCGCTAAGCAGGCCTTCGTTGTTTGCAGCGCTGGCCAGGACTTGCGCTGTTTTTTCTGCAGAAGCGATTTTTGGGACAATTACAAAGTCAGCGCCAAAACTGTAAAGCTTCAATGCATTCGAGTGCGTTGAGGCAACACAAATTGTTTTTGTCCGCGCAGCAAGCTTTACTGCCTTGAGAATGTCGAGGTTTGTGTCAAAATTATCCGAGGAAACAAAAATTGCCTTTGGGTGAAAAGACAAAACCTCATTCACTGCTTCGGGTTCACCTGCGTCAGCAAACAACACATTGAATCCCCTGGTTTTCAGGCTTTCAACGTTTTTTGGGTCAAAGTCAACCACAAAAGCGTTGTCTTTTTCAAGCCCCATTTTCTGGAAAACGCTTTTCCCTGTTTCGCCAAAGCCAAAAAAAACAAACTCCGGCTTTAGGGAACTGGAAAAATTTTTTTCGGAAATTTTTTTTCTTTCAAAACGCGAAAGCCAGGAAAAAAACTTTGAATAGACAAACTCGCTGTTGTACAAAATGAAAGTGTCTGCTGCAATCGTGATTATCCCGATTAAGGTCACCATCGAAACAACTTCTCCGCCTATATGGCCAACGCGCGCTCCAAGGTTGACAAGGATAAGGGAAAACTCGCTTATTTGCGCTACAGTCAGGCCCGCCATGAAAGAAGTCCTTGCCTTGTACCCGAGAAAAAGCATTATTGAAATGACAATCAAAGGGTTTCCAAAAATTATGAACGCTGAAAAAACAAGTGAAGGAACTATGACTTCTCCAAACGAGGAAAATGCAAGCTGTGAGCCAAGCGAAACAAAAAACAGGACGAGGAAAAAGTCGCGCAGGTTTTTGAGCCTTGAACTGATTTCAAAACTATATGGCAGCGACGCAATTGACACTCCTGCAAGGAATGCTCCGACTTCGATTGAAAAACCAAGCACTGAAGACAGGCCTGCAAGGAAAAGGCACCACGAAATCGAGGATAAAAAAAGGAGTTCCTGGCTTTTTGCCGCAGAGCGGAAAACCCACTGCACAATGCTTTTGCCAAGAACCAAAACAGATGCAAACAAAATCGTGCCCTTGACTGCAAATCCGGCAAGGCTTGAAATAATGTCCGTGCTTCCTGCTGCAAAGCTTGAAACAAGCAGGAGCGCAATGATTGCAACGAAGTCCTGCGTCAAAAGAAAGCCTATTGAAATCCTGCCGTGAAGAGAGTTGAGTTCCCTTTTGTCAGTGAGGCACTTCACTATGATTATTGTGCTGCTAAAGGAAATTGCAAGGCCGACATAAAGTGATTCAAGCAGGGAAAAACCAAACATGGAGGAAATTAGCACGCCAAAAACTGTAGTCAAAAAAATCTGCACGATTCCAGTGGTTATTGAAACGCGCCCGATTTCCCGCAAAACATTCGTGTTAAGGTTCAGGCCCACCAAAAAAAGGAGAAAGGCTATCCCAAGAGTTGAAAAAACGCCAAGAAGCGACTGGAACGAAATAATGTTGAAAAAACTCGCGCCAAGGATAATGCCTGACAAAAGGTATGCAAGGATTGATGGCTGGTGGAATTTCCTGAAAACCATTGCAAGCATTGTTGAAAAAATAATTATTACTCCAAGCTCGAGGAAAAGTGAAAGCTCTTGCGCCAAAAACCCTCACCAAAACCAGTTGTACGTCACGACTGTTGTCGCGGACCAGACAGAAACCAAGAGAAATTTTTTCAGGAAAATCCTGGGCTTTTTAGGGTTGTTCTTATAGTCCAGAATTTCCTTTAATCCACTGGTATCAGTAAGGCTTTTGAGAAAATCATCCAAGTTTCCACCCGGTTAAAAATGAGTCTATGGTTGCTTAAATCCTTTTCCATCGAAAGCCATCCGCAGTGTCATCCAGCTGGATTTTATGCTCTTTTAACAGCTTTTGGCGCAGTTCATCGGATTTTTTGTAATCCTTTTCTTTGCGCGCTTTTTCGCGCTCGTTAACCAGTTTTTCCTCTTCTTTTGAGAGTTTATCTGAAAACTCGAGCCTGAAAACCCCAAGCACGGAATTGATTCGTTCAATAAAGGCAAGCAATTTTTTTGCCCCGCCCAAAGTTACCTTGCCGCTGTCAATGAGTTTGTTTGCATTCCTGAAAAAGGCATGCAGGCCTGCAAGCATTAGGGGTGTGTCAAGGTCATTGTCAAGGTTTTCAACAAAACCGGCTTCTGCTTCTTTGGCCAGTTGTTCTACTTCCAAAGTAGTTCCGCCAGCTTTGCACCCGGAAAGCTTTTGCACAAACTCGTCAAAGCCCTTCACCGTTTTCCCGGCGTTTTCAAGGGAGCGCATTGAAAAGTCCAGTTCATCCCTGTAATGCGCGGAAAAAAACAACAGCCTCAAAGCCCGCGTAGAATAATCCTGCAGGTCACGCAAAGTGTAGTAATTCCCAAGGCTTTTTGACATTTTTCTTCCCTCGACAATCAGGTGGTTTGAGTGAAACCAATGCCGGACAACGTGCGAGCCGGTAAATGATTCTGACTGCGCAATTTCATTTTCGTGGTGCGGAAAAACAAGGTCAACCCCGCCGCCATGAATGTCAATCACTTTGCCAAGATACTCCAGGCTCATTGCACTGCACTCGATGTGCCAGCCCGGCCTTCCCTTTCCAAATGGTGCAGGCCAGAAAACTTCGCCATCTGATTCCTGCCAAGCTTTCCACAGCGCAAAGTCGCTTGCATTGTTTTTTTCATAAGAGTCAACGTTTACGCGCGCACCGGTTTTGAGTTTTTTTAGTTTGAGTTTTGAAAGCTTTCCATACTCCCTGAATTTTTTTATGTCAAAATAAACCCCGTCATCCGTCTTGTACGCAAAGCCCTTGTCGATGAGTGCCTCGATGATTTTTATCATTTCGGGGATTTCCTGCGTCGCGTAAACAAGCTTGTCTGGCTTGAGTATGCCAAGTGAGTCAAGGTCTGCCAAGAATTCCTGCGCATATTTTGCCGTGAATTCTTTTAGCTTCATGCCCTGCTCTTTTGAGCGCTTGATTGTCTTGTCGTCAACGTCAGTCACGTTCATTACCATTTTTACCTTGAAACCGCGAAACCTAAGGTAACGGTTGAGCAAATCCTGCAGTGTGAACGTGCGCAGGTTTCCAATGTGGGCATAATCGTAAACAGTAGGGCCGCAATTGTAGATTTTGAATTCTTTCCCATCTGCGGGAGTGGTTTCTTCGATTTTGCGTGAAAGCGTGTTGTAAAGCCTAATCATTCCAAAAAACCTAAAGTATAAATATGGGCAAGGAAAATAAATTAGTGTATGGCAGAGATTGATGGTTTTCCGGAGCCAAGCGAGGCCAAAAGAAGGAAAAAAATCCAGAAATGGCAGGAAAAAGTCGAAAAAAAGGCAAAGTTCCACAAGTAAAATCAGGGTTTGAAAATCCAGGAAAAATTCTTTGAAGTAAGCCTTTTAAACCAAACCCGTCACAAATTTTTTTTTAGAATGACTGATTCAAAACCTGTTTCTGCAAAGCTCGTTCTGGAAGATGGCAGTGTTTTTGAAGGCACTTCATTTGGTTTTCAGGCAAGCACCAGTGGTGAAGTAGTTTTCAACACCGGCATGGTGGGCTATTATGAGTCACTTACTGACCCAAGTTATGCCGGGCAAATTCTTGCATGCACATACCCACTCATAGGAAATTATGGGGTGCCTGAAGAAAAGAAAAAAGAGTTGAGCAGTTTTTTTGAATCGCACAAAATACACGCCCAAGGACTTGTTGTAAGCGATTATTCGTACAACTTTAACCATTTTGAGGCAAAAAAAAGCCTGTCACAGTGGCTTGTGGAGGAAAAAATCCCTGCAATCACTGGAATCGACACACGCACCTTGACAAAAAAGCTGCGCGAAAATGGAACAATGCTTGGAAAAATCATTGTCAACAACGAGGACACTGAGCTCTTTGACCCAAACAGCCACAACATCGTGGAAAAAGTCTCGACGAAAAAAGAAATTGTTTATGGAGAGAAAAACAGTGGGCCAAAAATAATGCTCATGGACTGCGGAGTAAAAAACAACATCATCCGCTCGCTTGTAAACAGGAACTGCGTTGTCACGCGCGTGCCTTTTGACTTTGATTTTTTTGCAAAAGGAATTGAATTTGACCGCGTTGTTGTTTCAAATGGCCCCGGTGACCCAAAACAATGCACACAGACAATTTCAATAATCAAAAAGGTTTTGCAAA
>JAUSEO010000063.1 GCA_030651515.1 archaeon
GATTGATGACCGACAACAAAAAATGTTTTGAGTTGTAGAGGCGCCGAGCGGGGGTGCGACAACCCCGCAGCCTCAGAGCGGAGGGGTTGGCGGGGAAGCGAGGCGCAATCGGGGGTCATAGGGGCGCTCCCCTATCCCACTGGATTTTTACTTTCCTTTACGCTAAACGTTTTAAGTTCGCACCGGCAATGCACCTTAGTAAACTATTTCTTTACAAAATTTGACCTTTTATAATGTCTGCATTTTATGCTAAATTTACTCAAGGCAATCAAAAAGCTATTTTGGAAAAAGCAATTGCAAAAGCAGGTTCTGAAAGAAAATTATCTGAATTAATTGGAATTCCATCCTCAACTATTTATTATTATAAAACTGAAAAAGTAAACTTGCCTTTAGAAAGATTAGAGAAAATACTTGGCTTTTTGGGTATTAGCAAAACTCTCTTGGATTATGAGTTAATTGACCCACATACTTACCATAAAAAAGGGGGCATTATTGCTTTTCAAAATCATCAGAAAAATGGGTCACTTGAAAAAGTTCTAAAAAATGCTCAACTCAAAGCATCTGAAAAAATGCGTCAATGGCATTCTTCAATGAAGATAAACAACCCTCTTGAATACTATCAAATTCAATATTCCAGATTTTAAAAAATTGGAGGATATACACAAAAAACATTGCGTGGGGAGTCAGTGAGAAATTCGCTGGAAAAAGAGGTTGCAGATCTTCTGTTTTCAAAAAATTTAGACTACTCCTATGAGAAATGCATAAAATTAAACGAAAAATGCGTATTTCCTGATTTTGTTTTTGAAAACATTATCATTGAATGTACTGCTTGGAAAGGGTTTGAAAAAGCACCTAAATTAAAAGAAAAAATTTTAGCATTAGAGCAGCTAGGTTATACTGTCCTAGTTATTGTGCCTTTTACTTTAAAACCGTTTTATTTATCGATTAGGGCAAATATTAAAACTGTTTCGGAACTAGATTTGTATCTGGCTGCCCGAGTAGCTCAGACGGCGCGTGCTCTGTTATAGGGGCTGTGTCGGAGCAACAGGTAGAGCGTCCGGCTGTTAGTGCCTATTTTTTGGCCAAAGAAATGAGACCTAAAACATTCGTTTCTTTTTTAGCAGTCTGGCAACGGAGACCGGCAGGTCGGAGGTTCAAGTCCTCCCTCGGGCGTTTCATGCCCACTAACTGATTTTGTTGGTGGTTGTTTGTCGAATTATCCTGGAAAAAACGCAAAAGCTAAAATATATTCAACTCCAGTCTATACACGATGTTTGAGATACTTTTTCTTTTCGGGCTGATAATTGCAATTGGTTTTGCAAGCAGGTGGGTTTTTGAGCGGACACGGGTTCCTGAAGTCATAATCCTTATGCTGATTGGGTTTGCCTTTGGGCAGCTTGGATTGATAAACTATTTTGGCATTCCTGCAGTCGGGCGGCAAGAGTTTGAAGGCATTGCGCCACTGATTGGCGCGGTTGCAATAATTTCAATGGTATTTGAAGCAGGCCTGCGTCTTCGGGTAAAGGAATTTCCCGCCAACATTGCAAAATCTGCATTGTCTGCTGCCTTAAACATTGGTGTCTGCATCGTGATTCTTGGCGGGATTCTCCATTTTGTTTTAGGCTGGGGCACAATGGATGCACTGCTTTTTGGGACAATCCTTGGCGGCATGTCTTCTTTTGCCGCTTACTCCATCCTGCCCTTGACCAGGACAACAAACAAGCTAAGGAATGCTATTTATCTTGAAGGAACGCTTTCAACAATTGCAATTTCCATAATGTCAATTGCACTGATGCGCTACAGCTGGCTTTCAAATCAAAACGGGTTAGTAGGGCTTGGGTCTTTTGTTTTCCTGCTTTTTTCAGTGTCCTTTATTATCGGCCTTGTGCTTGGCGTTTTCTTGCTGCTTATTTTATTGAACTTTAAAGTAAAAAGGTTCAGTTTTTTCCTGCTTTTTGCGGCTTTGCTGATGGCTTATTTTATTGACTTTTCTTATCTTGGCGGAATTGGCGTGATTTCAGTTGCAATGATTGGTTTTGTGCTTGCAAACTCGGAGGATTTTTTTCGCTTAATCAAAAAAACCGCTTCATTTGAAGCCGATGAATCGTTTAAGGGCGTTTATGGGGAAATAAGCCTTTTCATAAACACTTTTTTCTTTGTTTACCTTGGGTTCATTTTCAGGCCTGGCCAGCTTGGCATTGAAGAAATTTTTGCCCCAGTGCTCCTTGTTGTAGGCATTTTCCTTGCAAGGGCAATTGTCAGCCGCGCCATGAGAAAAATCACTGGTTTCCAGCGCCACGAAGAGTTCCTAAGCACTGTCATTGTACCGCGCGACATCCTTACAGCCACTCTTGCGGCATTTGCTTTTGTTTTCCTCTCATACCAGCCTGTATTCAGCATTGAAATCGTGTGCCTTGTGATTGCGTATTCAGCCATAGCCTCTTCTGCCGGAATCAGCTGGTATGAACGGATTTTCAAAAACACGTTTTTGTTCAGAAAAGAAGTTGTGCTAAAAGACAAAAGAAAAGTAATCGTGAGAAGCTTTACAAGGGACGATATCGGAAAACTCAGGGGCTTTTTTAACGAACTTGTAAAAGAAGGCGCATACATTGCAATTGACCAGCGCGTCAGTGCTGCTGAAGAAAAAGAAATGGGCCTTGACACCATTGCAAAACTGAACAAAAAAGAAATGATTGTATGGGTAGCGGAATACCAAAACAGGATAGTGGGGCGAACCGTTGCCCAAAAAATGCCAAAAAGGGAAAGAGACAATGTTTCCCTGAGCTTTTACATTGCAAAAGACTTCAGGGGAGCAGGCCTTGGGACAATCCTCATAAAAATGATAGTCAAAGAAGCCAAGGCCACATTCAACCCCCACAACCTTTATCTAACGGTTTACTCTGACAACCGCAAAGCAATAAGCCTCTATGAAATGGAAGGCTTTGTCAAATGCGGAGTCCTCCCAGGCTGGATGAAATACAACAATACCTACCTGGACCGCGTATACATGGTCTACGACCCGCGCAAAGCAAAGGAAAAAAATAAACACAAAAAATAGTGTTATAAAAAACAATGAAAAAAGTTTGCCAAAAAACCCGGTACAGGCAGTTTGGCAACAAACCCAAATGACTCCACGGACTGTAAAGGCGTTTTAGAAAGCCTTATATCCCCAAGAAGCTTATTAATATATCAAGGTATCAAGGTTGGTGTAAACATGGAACAAAAAAAATTATTATCAAGTATTTTTATATCTCTGATTTTTTTCGTATTTATTGTAGGTAGTGTGTATGCAGCACAAAAAGCTGTGAATCTTGGAACAGCTGGCGATTTTGTTATACTATCTAAATCAGGCATCTCAACCACTGGAACCACTTCAATTGTTGGGGATATTGGGGTGAGTCCAATTGACAGCACTGCCATTACCGGGTTTGGGTTAATATTGGATTCCTCAAATCAATTTGCGACATCCTCTCTGGTAACTGGAAAAATATACGCGGCGGACTATGCGCCTTCAACTCCAACCAGAATGACCACGGCTGTAAGCGACATGGAAACAGCGTACACTGACGCGGCCGGGCGAACTTTGCCAGATTATACTGAACTTGGAGCCGGAAATATTGGCGGAATGACACTAACACCAGGGCTTTACAAATGGGGCACTGGTGTGACAATACCAACAAATGTCACCCTCGCGGGAAACTCAACAGACGTATGGATATTCCAGATAGCACAGACTCTGGGTATTAGCAATGGTCAACAGGTTATCCTGAGTGGAGGCGCACAGCCAAAGAACATCTTCTGGCAAGTCGCTGGCCAAACGACACTTGGAACAACATCTGTTTTCAATG
>JAUSEO010000064.1 GCA_030651515.1 archaeon
AAAATGGGGGGGGGTCTTTTTTTCAGGCCGCTTGCCGCTGACCAGGCAGACGGGTTTTTTGCAGGGTCAAAAGTTTTTGATTAAAAAAAGTTTTTTTAAGGGGGGATTTTTGCATGGCCAAAAAATCAACAGCCGACGCAGACATTGGAAACGTCGCAGTGCTTATGGACTCAGTTCTTGAAGACACAAGCGTGCCACGAAACATCCGCAAGGCAGTCGAGGAAGCAAAATACAAAATCCTTGACAAAAATGAAAGCCTTGATGTCCGCGTCACGACATCCATTTACAAGCTGGATGATATAAGCAGTGACGTGAATATGCCATCGCACGCAAGGACGGAAATCTGGCAGATAATTTCAGAGCTTGAAACCATCAGGGAAAAAGAAAAAAAATGAGTGAACTTGCACCGGGGAATTATGCAGGAACAAACAGTCGCAGTTTCCATGAAGGAAATAGCCGATTATTGTAGTGAAAAAAGCGTTCTTGTGTCTCCACAGGCACTTGGATTGCTTGCAGAACAGAAAGACTACAGGAAAATAATCGACGAGTTGATTCAGGAAAACGTTTTTGTACTCAATGAGGGAAACCTCAAGGAAAAAATCCTGAAAAAAAAAGCAGCACTGTTTGAGCCAACGAACGTTGTCGTCAGGGGTTTTTCTTTTCGGCCGCTTGCAAGCGAAGTTGAACCACGGTGCAGGGTGCTCCAGGAACTGGACATGTCCGCGCCAAACAGGGGGTCTGGGAAAGTCACTGATTTTCTGGAAATGTTCCGCGACAAGTTCGAGTTTTTAAGCGGGTTGCTCAAAAAAAGGCCAAACCTCGAAGCAAAGCCTATTCAGCGGCTTTTGCGCACGACAAAAAACAATGAAATCACGGTGTGCGGGATTGTTTCAAAAAAGTGGGTGAGCAAAAAAGGGCACGCGGTTATTGAGCTTGAGGACACTGAAACACGCTGCCTTGCATTGTTCATGAAAAACGACAGGGCATCGTTTGAACTCAGCCGGGGAGTATGCCTTGACGACGTGATTGCAGTCAAGGGGAAGAAAATCAGCGACGACATGATAGTCTGCACTGAAGTCCACTGGCCAGACCTGCCGATTACCCCGCCAAGAACAAGCGAGCGCGACCTGAACCTGCTTGCAACAAGCGACATCCACGTTGGAAGCAAACTATTCCTGGAAAAAGAGTTCCAGGCATTTCTTTCATGGCTTTCCGGAAAAACACAGAATGACAGGGAACGCGAAGAAATAGGAAAAATAAAGTACCTCGTTATTTGCGGTGACAACGTGGACGGCATAGGGGTTTACCCTGACCAGTATGATGAACTTGAAATAAAGGACATCTTTGAGCAGTACGATGTCTTGTGCAATTACCTCAAACAGATACCGGAATACATTGAAACTTTTGTCATTCCCGGCCAGCATGACGCGGTGCGGCGCGCTGACCCGCAACCGGGCGTGCCCAAAAAATTCCTGAAGGGGATAGATGGCTGCAAAAACATTCACTTTGTGGGTTCGCCTTCATGGATAGAAACCGAGGGGCTAAAAGCAATGCTTTACCATGGCGCCTCGCTGCACGACCTGTACGCGTCCGTTCCGGGGCTGGACTATGCAAAGCCCGAAGAGGGCATGGCGATTTTGCTCAAGAGAAGGGACCTGATGGTTTCTTACGGGGCAAAACAGCCTTACGTTCCGGAAAAAAAAGACCTGATGGTTATACGGCATGAACCGGATTTTTATTTTGGGGGCGACATGCACAGAAATGGTTACCTCCAGTACAGGGGCTGCAGTGTGATAAACGCGGGAACATGGCAGAGCCGCACTGCCTTCCAGGTTCAGCAGGGGCAGATTCCGACGCCCGGCATTGCGGTCCAGGTTTCACTTAACACGAGAAAAATCTCGGAAAAAAGATTCGTCTGAGCCCTTGCGTGGGCTCTAAAACTTTGGCAATTGAAGCAAATATGCATATTTCTTTTGCCAAAGTTTTACGACGCATATATGCGCCATTTTCAATGGCGCAGCAATATATGGCTGATGGTGGGAAAAAAAATGATTTCGCGTCCAGTGATTATCGGTGAAGAGAAAATAAAAAAATACTACGAAGAATTTTTTTCACGGGTTGACGAACAGTTCAATGCTGCAGTCAGTGCAAAGGAAACCGGGCGCGATGTTTCTGTGGAGGTTGAATGCAGGCCAACGGCTGACCTTGCAGACAGGACAGAAAACATCATCGGGCCAAAAGGAATCGCAAAAAGATTCCGGGAAGTCTTTGCGGAAAACAATGAAGACCGCGTCAAAACGATTTTCCAGTTGTTCCGCGAGATTCTTGAACAAAAATGGTGCGTCATCCCAAACGAGGAAAAACGCCTTGAACAGGCAGTGAAAAGCGCACTGGTTCTTGTAACGGAAGGCGTGGTTGTTGCACCGCTTGACGGTGTGCCGCATGTAAGGATAAGCAAAAACCCCGACGGGTCGCGCTACGTTGACATTTACTTTGCAGGCCCCATACGGGCCGCTGGTGGGACCGCAACTGTTTTCCCCCTGATTCTTGGGGACTATGCAAGGCAGCTTTTGGCACTTGACAGGTACAAGCCGACAGAAGACGAAGTTGAGCGCTATGCAGAGGAAATACGGGCGTACGACGACATAATTTCACGCCAGTACAAGCTTGCGCCTGATGAAATCAGGAAAATAATCCGGGGGTGCCCGGTTTGCATCAATGGCGAGCCGACAGAGGACACGGAAGTAACCGCGTACAAGGACCTTGAACGTATTCCCACAAACAAGATAAGGGGCGGGATGTGCCTTGTTGTAAGCGAGGGGATAGGGTTAAAGGCAAGAAAAATCCTCACGTATGCAAAACTGCTTGGCCTGAACTGGAACTGGCTTGAAGAAATAATCAAGGTCAACAAGGCAGGGGATGGCAGCAGTGGGGAAAACACTGAGTCAATTGAGCCAAACTACAAGTACCTCACAAAGATAGCTGCCGGCCGGCCAATCTTTGCCTACCCTTCAACAAAAGGGGGCTTTAGGCTGCGGTACGGGCGTGCAAGAAACACCGGCATCATGGGGCGCGGCGTTCACCCTGTGACAATGCACTTGCTTGACGACTTCATTGCGGTTGGCACGCAACTCAAAATCGAGCGGCCGGGAAAAAGCACTGAAATTTTCCCGGTGGACACAATAGAACCCCCAATTGTAAGGCTCACAGGAGGGGAAATAAAAAAAATAGCCAATGTACATGAACTGTCCGAGTGCCAAAACAGGGTGGAAAAAATATTGTTTTTGGGGGACATATTAGTGTCTGTTGGGGACTTCCGGAAAACCGCGCACCCGTTAATGCCTGCAGGCTACTGTGAGGAATGGTGGAAACTTGAAGTCAAAGAAGCCCTGAAAGAGAAAAAAATTGAGGGGATAAACGTGGAAAAAATTCTTTTGGGGGAAAAAGAAATAGACGGGGTAACTGCAACAGAAATCTCAACCCAACTCGGGGTCCCAATGCACCCCGAGTTTGTGCACTACTACAAGTTTTTGTCAAAAAGCGAGCTTGAATGCCTCTGCACGGCTGCGCAGAAAGCAAAAGCGGTTTTTGAGGAAGAAAACATTTCAGGGGCATTCCTTGAAAACACGCCTGAAACAAAAAAAGCGCTTGAAAAAATCCTTTTGCCGCACTGGGTGGAAGAAAACGGGATATTTATTGAAAAAAAATATGCATATACGTTCCTCAAAACTTTTGGATTTTTTTCACACAGAAAGCCAAGCGAGGAAAAAGAGGCACTGGAAAACCTGTCAGAAATATCAGGAATCACAATAGTGGACAAGGCAGGCACGTTCATTGGCGCACGCATGGGGCGCCCCGAAGCGGCAAAGCCCCGCAAAATGGTTGGAAACCCGCACTGCCTTTTCCCGATAGGGATAGCAGGCGGAAGCACCAGGTCAATAAACAAGGCCGCGCTGAAACAATCAATCGAAGTCGAAATGGCATACAACCTGTGCACCAACTGCAGAAAGACACTCCCACAGCCTTTCTGCCAGGACTGCATGCAGCGCACACTCCTCGTTTATTACTGTGAAAAATGCAAAAAATTTGCCCAGAACGAAAAGTGCACAAACTGCCTAGAGGAAACACGCGCTTTCCAGAAAACAAGCATACAGGTGGACTACCTGCTTGAACAATCAGCAAAAAACCTCAGGATAAAAATGCCCGAAATAGTCAAGGGCGTGAGGGGCCTGATAAACGCGAGAAAAGTCGCAGAGCCACTGGAAAAAGGGATTCTGCGCGCCGCGCACGACCTGCACATTTTCCGCGATGCCACAATCAGGTTTGAAATGCTGAACGCGCCAATCACGCACTTCAAGGCCCGCGAAATAGGGACAAGCGTTGAAAAACTCAGAGAACTCGGGTACACGCATGATTACAGGGGAAAAGAGCTTGAAAACGATGAACAATTGCTGGAAATGTTTCCACAGGACCTGATAGTCAACGACGACGCAATAGAGTTCTTTTACAAAGTGACACGGTTTGTCGACGACGAGCTTGAAAAATTTTACCAAAAAGAACCATTTTTCCAAAAACAGGACAAAAGTGAAATGATTGGGGAACTGGTGCTTGGGCTTGCGCCACACACTTCGGCTGCAATACTTGGAAGGATAATCGGGGTCACCGAGGCACGCGTCTGTTTTGGGCACCCTTTTTTCCACCTCACAAAAAGGAGGAATGTAGATGGGGACCAGGACAGCATAATGCTCCTCATGGATGCACTCCTCAACTTCTCTGAATACTACCTCCCGTCAACCAGGGGGGGCAGGATGGATGCACCGCTTGTTTTCACGATTGCGTTAAACCCCCTTGAAATTGACGATGAGGCGTACGAAATCGAGACCTGCGAGGAATACCCGTTAAAGCTATACGAGGCGGCACTCAAAAACCTTCCGCCCTTCACGGTTGAAATTGAAAGGGTTGCAAAAAAGCTTGGAAAAGAAGGGCAGTACACGGGCATGAACTTCACGCACCAGACAAAAACGTTTGATGCAGGGCCAAAAGTCTCGACTTATATCACGCTCCAAAAAATGGAGGAAAAAATAGGAAAACAAGCGCGCCTGCAGAAAAAAATCGATGCAGTGCAGTTAAAAGACTCACTTGAACGCGTATTGGTTTCACACTTTTTGCCGGACATAATCGGAAACGCGCGCTCATTCAGCAAGCAAAACTTCCGGTGCACCAACTGCAACACAAAATACCGGCGGATTCCACTGGTCGGGCACTGCACCAAGTGCAAGGCAGGGCACCTCATACTCACCATTTCCGAGGGCTCGATAGTCAAGTACTTAAACATTGCAAAAAACATCTGCACGGAATACGGGCTGAGCAATTACCTCAAACAAAGGCTTGACCTAATCGAAGAAGAAGTAAAATCCATGTTCACGCCGGAAAAAACCTCGCAAAAAAGCCTGTTCGAATTCGCTTAAACGGGCCTCAATTTACGGCAGCAAAAGAATATATTTGCCAAAATCATTTGTTTTATCTGAATGGCTATTTTAAAAAGAGTGAAAAGATTCGCAAAAAGAAAATGGAGACAGACAGGATTACGAAGAAGATTAGTAGGAATAAGGGGTCCAAAGCAGGTTGAGTTAGAAGCACTTGCAAGAAAAAGACTTTCTAACCTTGATTGGCTTTTGACTAAAGAACCCAGAGTTACATATAGAATGGGGCTAAAATATTCATTAGATGCATTTGGGGTAAAAGACAGGGATAAAAGGGAATCAATTTACAAAATTTTTGAAGATTTAAATAAAAAAATTTGGCAGGTGGAAAGTGAAAATCAGGCAATGGATGCTGCAGAAATCGCCTCAGAGAGAGTACACTCAATAACAGGGTGGGACAGGAGAAAGACTGACGATTTTTTCCAGTCTGTTGCAGAGAATGTGAAATTTATAAGAGAAGAAACAGACGAAATAGAAAACAAAATTACTGAAAAGCGGATTAGAATACAAAAAAATATTAAAGCCCAGCGACGTGACATGAACTAACAAAAGCTCTAGTTCTATTGTGAAATGATCATCAAAAAAAACCAATCGCCCACAAAGCAACGACTATAAGCACTGCAATCAGTACAAGCGTGGCGGCGTCAAAATCGCGGAGGGTTTTTAAAGCCAGGCCAAAAGCCCTGCCAAAAATGCTCTTGAAAAAGCCGACCCAAGCCACAGGATTTGTTGCCTCTGCAAGTGAGGCCTTGACAATTTCTTTCCTCGTTTTTTTCCTGTGCGGAACATTTTGTTCAAAAAAAAAGTTCCCCGTGACTGCCTCCATCGCACACGAAAAAGAATGGCCGCCGGCCGTGCCTTTTATTTTCCAAACTGGCACAAAAAAAAGTGACAAACCCAGGACAAGCACGTTTTGCTTTGCCGCAGCATTCTTCGCCGCAAGGCCGGCTGTAGCGATTTCTTTTGCAGCAGATTCTTCAAGCTTTGAGGGAAGCTCCACAATGCCAGAAAGTGCAGGCATGAGGCCCTGCGGAGAAAAAGAAGAAGCATTTTCAGCCAAGGGGGCTAACCAGTCAGAGAACTCGGAAGTGGAAGAGTCAAGGGCCCCAAAACCCCTTTTTTCCCCTGAAACAATTTTTTCACCATGCTCGTTGGTTTTCTCCCAGAAAATATAGTAACTGAAAAACCAGGCGGGAATGGAAAAAAGTTTTTGCTCTTCAATGTAGACTTTAGCCCAGCCTTTTGCAGAAACCACTTCACGGGCTTTTTCAAAAGCCCCTGCCTTGTCAAGCTTTGGGGGCAAAAAAGAAGGACCCTGTGCCCTAAACAAAAATAAAAAAAAATGTGAAAAGAAAAAAAGAAAAAAAAGCGGGTTTGTTTACTCGCCTTTTCTTTTGACTATTTTTACCCTTGCAGGAGTAATCATTACCCTGTCCTGTGAGAGCCTTGCCATGTCACCGTCAATTGACAATACACTGGATTTAATTTGGTCAACGTACTCGCGGAGTTTCCCCACGTTTCTCTTTGAAATGTCTGCAATGTTCAGTAGCACGATGTTTCCTTTCTTTGCCTCGTCAATTACGAATGCAACGTCCTGCTCATTTGTCAAAGTGACAGGCTTTACAAGGGCATCAGCATTTTCGTAAGCGTTGTCCTCCTGCACGTCCATGTTGTTGAGGAACTCCTCAAGGTCTACTTCTTCTTCCCGTTTGCCAACTAGTTTCTCCAAAAAAGCCACTTAATACCACCCCTCCAAAAAAAAAGGCAAAAAATATTAGGCCGCAAACAGTATTTTAACATTACGACAAAAAAAGCTACATAAGGCAAACTTTATTTTGGCCCAAGAAGGGGGACATACTTAAATTACGCTCCTCAAAAATCGTTACACACCCCTCAGCCGAGGATAATTATCATTTGTTTGATCCCAAATATTTTCAAAATTCCATTTTTGGTATGTATCTAGTGGTCTTGGGACGGAAGTCATTTTATCTTTAGTTCTACCTTCCCCCCCGGCACTTTCAGACTGTCCTGACGTATCAATATCCCAATACGATTTAGCAATAGTTACATTGCCGTCGCCTTCAATACCTATGGACCTTATCAATCCGCCACTACTAAAACCGGGTTTGGAACTTACGAAACCATTAGAGTAAGTATTTTCAAGGATAATCAAGCCATCTAGCGTATAAATGCCGCTAATTAAGCCTCCTACGCTTTCTCCCCTTACTTCGCTAGAAGAGTAAGAGTTTGTAATTATAACCAAACCATCGTTAATAGCAAGACCGCCAATTAATCCTCCAACGTTTGCTCCTCCTTTTACTTTACCAGAAGAATAAGAATTCTTCATATTAAGTTGTTCCGAATATCCAATTAATCCTCCAACCTGTGAACCTCCAGTTATTTCCCCTTCAGAATATGAATTTTCAATGATACTTTCTTTTGAAAATCCGACTAAACCTCCTACGCTATGCTCTTCCCCCCTTACTTCACTGGAGGAGTAAGAATTTTTTACATCACCATCTACCAAAAAGCCGACTAAACCACCCACGAAAGCGCCTTCCCCATCCACTTCACTTAATGAGTATGAATTTTCAATAGTATTCCCTGCTGAAAAACCGACTAAACCTCCTGTCATACTCTCTCCATTTACAGTTCCTGTAAAATATGAATTTTCAATAATGCTCCCTCCTAAAAATCCGACTAAACCCCCCACCTGGGATTTCCCAGTCACATTACCTGTGCTGGAGGAATTCATAATAAGGTTATTACTTGCCAGAGAAGATCCAATTAATCCTCCAACAGCATCTCTTGATCCATTTACCAAACCTTCATAACGAGAATTTTCTACATCACCATCCGCTAAAAATCCAACTAAACCTCCCACATAATATTCTCCAGTTACACTTCCCCTAGCGTAAGAATCCTTAATGTGCCCCCCTTCAATCCCCCCAATCAAACCACCTACCTTGCTGTTTCCCTGAATATTAACATTTTCAAGTTTTACATTTATTATTTCTGCAGGCTCAGTAATTAGACCAAAAAAACCGACATAACTATCGCTCCTGTTTAAATATTCAAAATTATAAAGGGTATAACCATTTCCATTAAATGTACCCTTAAATCTTGCATCTTCATCTCCAATTGGTCTAAAGTAGTAACCATCTAAATCAATATCACACACTTGTATATAGTTGCCATCTAGCTTTTCCCTAATATTATCCAAATCTTGCAATGTACAAATTTTTATGGGGGGTGGAATATTTCTGACTTCTCCAAAGTTACTTGTTTCAGGACTTGTCAGTGGAGAAACCGGGTTTAAAGCTTTTCCAGTAGAGCCGAGGGGTGTGTTAAAGTAAATCATTCCGATGAAAAGGCCGGCAAAACCAATGAATAAAATAAGTTTCTCATTATTTTCCATGGAAAAAAACGAATAAACTAAGCCCTTTAGTGGTTTAAATAGCTTTGCTGTAAACTTTTCGAAAGCAAACCCCCCTCCCCCGCCCGCCAAGTACGGAAAACGAAAAATTTTTGTGGAAGTGGTTTTGTTCCGTAACTCCAAGTTTTTTTAACCTGTTGCGTGGAAAATCATTTGGGGGTTTTTTCTTGCCGGAGGCATACACTGAGAACATTTTTGAGAAAGAACTGCTCAAAGAAAGCATTTTTCTTGACAGGAACCTGCTTTCACCACATTTTACGCCAAAAGAACTGCCTTTCCGGGAAAAACAGATAAACGAGATAAGCTCCATCCTCGCCCCATTGGTCCACAAAAAAAAGCCAAACAACCTTTTTGCCTACGGAAAACCAGGCACGGGGAAGACAACGGTTACCACAAAAGTCCTGAACCAGTTACTGGAGTTTTCGGTTTCAAAAAACCTCGGCATTTTCGGGTCATACGTTAACTGCAGGACGCACAACAAAAAATACCGCGTCATGCTCAAAATGGCCAAAGACTTTTACCCGGAAGAAAACTTTTTGGGGTTCAGTGGCGCGTTTATTTACGAAAAAGTACTTGACTTTGCACGCAAGGGAAAAGACCTGGTCATTGTGCTTGACGAGATTGACAAAGTCAAGGACGTGGATGACCTCGTATATTCGCTCTCACGAGCAAATGACGAGATAAAAAGCGGGAGCATAACCATAATCGGGATTAGCAACAATGTGATGTTCAAAGACAAGCTTGACCCGCGCACAAAAAGCAGTTTGTGCGAGCACGAAATGGTTTTCCCGCCCTACAATGCACAGGAACTGTGTGAGATTCTGAAGCAGAGGGCAGAAAAGGCTTTCAAGCCAGGCGTGGTCGAAGAGTCAGCGGTTAACCTGGCAGCAGCCATTGCAGCACACGAGTCGGGTGACGCCAGGACCGCAGTCATGCTTCTTCTGCGCGCAGGCGAGGTTGCAGAGAGAAAAAATTCCAACAAGGTGACTGACGAGGAAGTGAAAAAAGCCAAAAACAAGGTGGAAGAAGAAATAATCCTGAACATGATAAGCACCCTGCCACAGCAGGAACAGCTTGTGCTTTTGGCGATTGCCGGCCTTTCCCTTCAAAACAAGGGAATAAAAAAAATCACCGGCAAAATAGAGGAAGGAGTGCTTTTTTCAGGGGAAATATACGAGGAATACACGCGGATTTCAAGGGCCTACAAGGAAGAAACCGTGAGCGCGCGCTGGTACCGCGAGTACATCTCCGAACTCGAAATGTACGGGTTGATTCTGACCACGTCTTCCGGCAAAGGCATCCGCGGCCAAACTAGGCTCATCAAGCTTGGTTTTGACGCGAAAAAAATAAAAGACGCAATAGAGAAAGAGATTATAGCGTGAAAAAATGGGACTTCGTAGAAGAATGGGAGATTTCTTCAAATATAATGCAATGAGGGCAAAAACCCTAAGTGGCATAAAAAGAATTGCGGGTTTTGGTACAGCCACACAGGCAATGAGAATAATGGGCAGATGCCACATTGACCTTAGCTTTTCGGGTAGAGGTAAAACACTGGTGGAAAAAAAGCCCCAAATGACAATCGAATTTCAGCATAATGGTACAAAAATACTCAAAATAACCACAAAGGAAAATGAAGTTGTTTTAGAAAGCCCGAAAAGGCAATTTGAAGGAGCCAAAAATGTGCTGTTTCAGATACACCCTAATACAAGTGGTCCTGACGTAGCTGTTCTTTTCAGAAAAGAGTTTAACTCATCAGATGAAAAGAGTTTCAGAGAAGCTTTTCGGGAAGCTACAGAAAACGCCGTTAAAGTTTTCCGCTCATTTAAAGGCGCATCGCGTTGATTTAGTGGGATAGGGGAGCGCCCCTATGACCCCCGATTGCGCCTCGCTTCCCCGCCAACCCCTCCGCTCTGAGGCTGCGGGGTTGTCGCACCCCCGCTCGGCGCCTCTACAACTCAAAACATTTTTTGTTGTCGGTCATCAATC
>JAUSEO010000079.1 GCA_030651515.1 archaeon
CCCTCTTTATGGACTCGGACCTGGACCTGCCGCCAGAACAATTAAAGATTTTTTTAAGCTTTATGGACGCACTCAAAACAGACATAGTAATCGGCTCAAAACGCCACCGCCTGACAAAACTCTACTACCCAGCCACGCGGAGAATCCTCAGCTTTTTTTACTCGCTTTTGCTTAAAGCACTGTTTGACTTAAACGTTACCGACACCCAAGTAGGGTTCAAGCTCATGAAATCAACTGTTCCAAAGCACGTAATGCCGAAAATCCTCGTAAAACGCTACGCATTTGACGTAGAATTTTTGGTTGTCGCAAAAAAAATGGGTTACAGCATAGCCGAAGCCCCGGTGGTAATCATGTTCAAGGGCATTGAAAGCACCGTAAACCCAAAACAAATCTGGCACATATTTGTAGACACGCTGTCAATTTTTTACCGTTTGCATGTAAAACACTACTATGACGAGTGAGAAAATTGAAGATTTTGATGTTTAACTGGCGGGACATTAGGCACCCAGAGCACGGCGGGGCAGAGGTTTTAACACACGAGATTGCCAGACGGCTCGTGGCAGAAGGCCACGAATTTACGTTGTTTGCTTCTGCTTTTCCGAACTGCAAAAAACGAGAAGTTGTAGACGGAGTCCAAATAATACGAGATGGCGGAAGGTATTCGGTTTATTGGAGGGCTTTTCTGTATTACCAAAAAGAGTTTTGTGGAAAGTTTGACGTGGTGATTGACCAGATTAATACAGTGCCTTTTTTTACCCCGCTTTTTGCAAAAGAAAAAAAATTCGTTTTAATTCACCAGTTGTGCCGCGAAATATGGTTTTATGAAAAACCCTTGCCAATTGCAATAATTGGGTACTTGTTAGAACCCTTATGGCTAGTATTATACCGAAACACACCCACCATTACGGTTTCCAACAGCACCAAAAAAGACCTTGAATTTTACGGGTTCAAAAAAATCAGCGTTATTCCAGAAGGAATCAACTTTAAATCGCTGGAAAAAGTGCCAGCTAAAGAACCCAACACATTCATTTTTGTCGGTAGACTGGTTTCTTCCAAACGCCCCGAGCATGCGATTCAAGCGATTGCCCTGGCAAAACAACAGGCTCCCGACATTAAACTATGGATAGTCGGAAGCGGAACCGAGACCTGTACCCAAAAGCTAAAAAGCTTGGCGAAAAGCAATAATATAGAGCAAAACGTGGTTTTTTGGGGTCGCGTTTCCCAAGAAAAAAGAAACGAGCTAATGAGCAAGTCACAAGCAATTCTCGTTACTTCAGTACGCGAAGGGTGGGGCTTGATTGTAACCGAAACTAACGCCTGTGGAACATGCGCCATCGGATACGACATCCGTGGTTTGCGTGATTCAATCCAAAACTCCAAAACCGGCATCCTTACAGAACCCGATCCCCAATCGCTTGCCAATGCGATTATTCAATTCCTCGGAAACGAAAAAACCAAAGCGCAATTAACCCAAAACGCCTTCGAAGACTCAAAAAAATATAATTGGGAAAACAGTTACAACGAATTCAAAAAAATCGTGAGTGAATACACATGAAACAATCCCTTGTTTCCGTCATCGTCCCCACTAAAAATTCGGCACAGTTCTTGGACAAATGTCTGGAGTCGGTCAAGAATCAAACGTATCCAAACGTCGAACTGATTGTGGTTGACAACAATTCAAGCGACAGCACGAAGGAAATCGCCAAAAAATATACTTCCCTGGTTTTCAACAAAGGCCCTGAACGATGCGCACAAGTCAATTACGGAGCAACGAAAGCAAAAGGAAAGTATATTTACCGCGTGGACTCGGACTTTATCCTTGAAAAAGAAGTGATCAGCCAAGCAGTTGATCAATGTGAAAATAAGGGTTTTGATGCTATTGCAGTACACAACACTTCTGATTCAACCATTAGTTTTTGGGCAAAGGTCCGGCAACTCGAGCGAGATTGTTACGAACACGACACACTAAACATTGCCGCAAGATTTTTTTCCAAAGAATTGTTCAACAAGGTCTCCGGGTTCAATGAGAACCTATTAGCTGCGGAAGATTATGATTTACACAATCGGGTGTTGGCAGAAGGGGCAAAGATCGGGTTTGTCACAGCTAAAGAAGTTCACATTGGAGAGCCGACTTCTCTTTGGGAGATTGCCCAAAAACATTATTATTATGGAAAAACGATTGGACAATTTCTGAAACAAAATCCTCAACGAGGAACAAAGCAACTCAGCCCAATCAGAGGAAGTTACTTGAAAAACTGGAAAAAGTTTCTATTGAATCCAGTGATGTTCATTGGCTTCTTAATTTACCAAATAGTAAGATATACAAGCGCAGCAGCCGGCTTTATTGCACAAAAGGTGGTAAAATGATTGTAACATTCATAGGAAATGATGGAAGTGGCAAAACAACTATTGCCAAAGAAATTGAATCATTTTTTCGAAAATATGGTTTTCCAGTGGAATACCGTCATGAATATGATTATTTTATTCTAAAATATGTTTTAAGGCTTATAAACAAAAAATCTCTTCAAAAAAAAAGGGAAGAATTTTTAGTCCATAAAAAAAAAGGCATGATTTTTTACCTTTGGATTATTTTGGTTTGGATTGACACAACTTTAGGGTATTTTTATCTAACCTTTATAAAGAGAGATAAAATATTCATTTTGGATAGATATGCATATGATCAGCTAATGAGTTTTGAATATCTTGGGTATGAAAACAAAATATTGAGATGGTTGTTTTTGCATGTCCCAAAACCAGACATAGTTTGCTTTTTGTGGGTTGAACCAAAAACGGCATTTGATAGAAAAAAAGATACTCACAACTATGGGCTTGAATTTTATACTTCTCAACTAGATAGATACTTTCAATTAGTAAGAGAACTTAAAATAGATAAAATAAATACAGGTGAAGATATTAAAGCTACATCGAAAAAAGTTCTAATACAACTATTTTCGCACCCAAAAGTTTTACAAACTTTTGTTGATCGTTGTTCAAAAAATAGAGTAATGTATTTAGCTATCAAACAAGACAATTTGACATTTTTACATCAGTCATTTAAAGAACTGGAAAAAATTTTTGATAATAAGTACAAGAAGTATATAAAAACTATTGAATTCATTTCTGAAGTTTTGAACTCAAAAAAAATAGATTGGATTCTATTAAAAAGTTGGAGAAATTTTTATTTTTTACCTGAAAATGATATTGATATCTTAATACCAGAAGAAAAAGCTAATTTAGTTTTGAAAGCCTTTGAAGAAAAGAGGGCCACTATTTCTTCTACAGAACCATACAAATATAATGTTATAATTAAAGGTTTAATGAAAATTGAGCCTCACACAACCGTAACATGGAGAGATAATAAATTTATTGACAATGATCTATTATGGAAATTTAATTATGTTACTATTGGTAAAATACAAGTTAAAATTTCTAAATACGATACTATTGTTGTTTTGTTAGCCGCCTTGTGGGAAAATTCATTTTTTAGGCTTGCAGATTATTTATATTTAAAAGAGAATTTATGGACTGATTCTAAAACAATAGAGAAACAAACCAAAAAATATGGCTGGGAAAAATCATTTAACTGGTTTGAAAGTAATGTTAACTCAATATATGTTTTCCCTGCTTTTATTCCATTCAATAAACTATTTGATTACTATGTACAAAGCATTATAGAAAAATCACAAAAAAACATTTTAACAATCAATCAACTAGTTGTTTTTTTTAGAGACATATTGTTTTTCTTTCTTTGGAGAGTTCGCTATAAAGTCTTTGGAATCTTACCTTTTCACATAAAAGTAATATACGTAAGTGATAAACAATTTAAGGTGAAATATTGATTTTAGGCGTTATAAGAAAAAATAAATCAATAATAGTTGCACTAATTATATTTTTTGGAATTCTATTATTTCTTGTTAGAAACTTGGACTTTTCTAAAATGTGGGCTTTTGGAGATTTGATATCGTATCCAACTGACTTAAAAATAACTTTTAACTGGGTTTTTTCTGCTTGGAGAGACGAAGGCCTAGGCTTGTTTAATTTTCCAGCTATTAATTATTACCTAATTATCTTTTTTAGTTCTTTGTTATTTGGCTCATTTTTTGCTCAAAAGATACTATTTTTATCTACTCTTATTATAGCTTTCACTTCATCTTTTCTTTTTCTTAAATATTTTGGTTTTAAAACAAAAAGTTCGTTCTTAGGTGGTTTTTTTTATGCTATAAACCCAGTAACAATCTCCTCATTTGTTGGAGGGGCTATAGGAGAACTAATGACTTTTGCAGTACTGCCACTTGTTCTTATCTACTTACATAAGTCACTCTCATCAGAGAAACTTAACTTTAGACATATTGCATTTTTGGGATTATTGTCTTTGTTTTTGTGGAACACTTATGTTTTTTTTTGGCAGACAATACTAATAATCGCTCCCTTTGTGCTATTTGCTAGTCAAAAATACAAGACATTAAGTAGGATGATACCTTTAGTTGTTGTTTTGACTGTATTTTTTCTTCCAACTCTTTTGGGCATACTAAATTTAAATAAAGGTATTTTTGAAGAAAAGATATCATTTGAATCAACAGTAAAATATACCTACAAAGACATATCAGTACTCAACCTTCTACGTCTATCAGGGAATACTGGGTCAGCACAGGCAGAAGAATTCTTAAATTATAACAATATCGGCGATTACACGGTTCTTGGTTACATCTTATTTTTGCTAACTATCATAGCCTTGTTTTTTGCCAAAAAGCAATATCTTGATGATTCCATAACTAGTATTCCTCTAATCGTCGCATCTATTACTCTCATAGTAGCCATTGGCTTGTTGTTATTAGTAAAAATGTACCCCAACTTAATTGATGTTAACCCCCTTATTTCAACTCTGCGTAATCCAGTAAAATTAATGTATCTGTTAGTGTTTGCATTTTCAATATTATTTACGTACAGCATACAAAAACTGCTTTCTAAAATAGAAAAAAATAAATTAACCCAAAACACAGTGATGGCATGTATTATCTTAGTAATTTTGCTTTCTAATTATCCTGCTCTTGATGGCACTTTAGGCATACAAAAAGTGCGAAGTGACCAATATTTCATAGAAGAGGACTATTACAAACTTTCAGAAATTCTAAAAGGAATAGACCAGCATTTTACTGACAGCAGACTTTTAATTTTACCGTGGGAGTACCCAACAAATCTAAGAATAAGAAGCGAACTTCCAAACTATTTCGGAACCCCATTAGGCGCTCAACTCGGGGGCTCGAACATTTCAGCAATAAAAAATGTTTTTGATTCTATCCACGACGATGAAAAAACCAAAAGCATTGTTCTTGGAATATTTAATGTAAAATATATAGTTGTCAAAAAAAATTTCAAAAGCTATTATTTAGGCCAAAAGTGGTATGAACATTTAAAGAACAAGGAACCTATCTTTGTCTATAACTCTCATAACTCATACTGGGTAAGCGGTGATCCACTAAAATTTTATAGTATATTTTATAAAGATAATAATTTTGAATTAATATATGAAGATGAAAGTTTTACAATTTTTAAAAACTTGCGATATTCAGATAAGTTCTTCACATTGCCAACTAAAAATTTAATAAAAAACCCTTATTTTGAAGATGGACTAAACCAATGGAAAAATTGGCCTTCCCATACTGTAAATATAGAATCCTGCAAAGAGTTAAACGAGGGCAGATCCTGTGCAGTTTTGTCTTCTCAAAAAAAAGAGTTTACCATTTTGTATCAACTAATACCTGCTGAAGAAAATAAATGGTATACTTTTTCATTTGCCATAAATCCGTCAATAATAACTGATGCACATGCTAAACTAATATGGTACGATCAAACAGAAAAAACAGGTGAAAGTGATGGAATTAAGGTTGACTATATTAAATTTAACAAAATGAGCATTGACACTAAAAAATGGGCGCATATTAATGAAGCTATAGAGTCGCCTGCTGACACAAAGTTGGTTAGAATACAATTTTTAGGAAATCGATCGTTAGAAAATGGAAAGATTACATTAGGCAACATATCAGTTCTTGAAGTTCCACAACAAATAAACAAGGAAATTCAATCATCAACTCATGAACTCAATTATATATCAAATTTTGAAAAAATAAACCCCACACGATACAAAGTTAGTGTTAAATCAAACAAACCATTTATGCTAGTATTTTCGGAATCATATGATCCTTTTTGGGTGGCTTATACAAAGGATGTTGAGAGTATAAAACCAGTACAAGTATACTCTGTTATAAACGGTTTTTGGGTAGACCAAATAGGAGAATTTGAAATAATAGTTGAATATATGCCACAACGCTGGTTTTACATAGTCTCAATTATAGAAATTTTCACTATTTTAGGCATTGTAATGTTTTTGTTTTATAGTGGGGTGAAAAACAAAAAAATCAAAACTATTGAAAAAGCAACTCGTAGCGAAGATACTATTCCCACTACCGTCCCCCAAAAATTTCAAAGATGGAAACATGACAACGACAAGTAATTTTAACAAATTTATTTCAGAGCAAGTTCCATTGGCTATTATATTATCCTTACTTTTGATAATTCACTTTTTCAATTCAATAGCACTTATCACTTTTTTTGTTGCTATTGTTATCTATATTGTAAAGAAATACAATAGCAATGTGCCACTTTTTATTTCATTTATATTATTTGTATTTGCAATTCTAACCGCAATATTTGAAATCAAATTGTTTGCAGAGCAATTAGCTATGTATGGCTACTATTTTCTTACAATTACCGTAATCTTAAATCTCACAGAATATTTTAAAGGTGGAAAAAATGAAGCCAACAATTAAACAAATCGCATTTTTTTTAATTCTTGTATTAGCAATGATTATTTCTTTTATTCCACATTTTTCCTACCAGTTTCCTTTGCATGTAGATGAATGGTTCCATATTGGAGTTGCAAAGGAAATTGCCACAAATAATTTTGCATTTCCACAACAGGTTTTTACGCTAGCTGAAAAGATTTCGACTCAAGAACTCCTCTGGCACTACATTTTAGCTGTCCCTGTTTTTTTGTTCCAGCCAAGCATTTTTGTTTGGCGTTTTTTGCCGCCCTTCTTTGCGGTTTTAGCGGTTTTAAGCGTTTATTTTTTTGCCAGACGCTGGGGGGAGAAAACCGCTTTGTTGGCGGCTTTTTTGGTGGCTTTGCTGCCAAGCAACGTGACAATTGGTGGCCCGGTTTTTTTGGTGCCTGTAAACCTGTCACTTATTGTTATCCCATTGGCTTTGCATTTTGCCTTTGACACAGACTTAAACACAAAAAAGAATTTTTTTGCCTTGGCCGGGTTGAGCCTTTTTTTGCTGCTTGCCCACCCCCCAAGCGCAGTGGTGCTGCTGCTTGCATTGTTTTTTTACTCGGTTTTGCTTTTCAGGGAAAACAGGAAAAAAACGTTCTGGATTTGGTCTGCCGTGGCCCTGGCTTTGTTGTTTTCGGCCTGGAACTATCTGCCAACTCTTGCAGAGAAAGGCACTAGTGCACTAAGTTTTCCGTTCTGGTATTTTTTAAGCGAAATACCCCTGGTATACGGGGTCATTCCAACCATTGCTTTTGTCGCGGGTTTTTACCTTTTTTTGCGGAGCGGAAAAAAAGAAGAACTCGCCATTTTGGCGATAACAGTTTTTTTGATTGCAGACATTGTTTTTTTCAGCAACACTGGAATAGGATTAATCGTGCCTTACCAGCGTGCATTCATCCCATTAATGCTGTTCATGAGCCTGGTTGGCGCAAACGCCTTGGCAAAAATCGAGCCAAAGCACGTGCTTATACTGGTGCTGGCCGCAATTTTTGGGCTGGCGTTGTTCTCGCATTTGAAAACGCCTTACTATCACGTGATTGATTACAAAGACTTTGAAGCATTTGAGTGGATAAAACAAAACACGCCAAAAGGTGCTGTTGTACTGCTTGACCCGTGGAAAGCAAGGGCGTTAACCCCGGTTGCAGAGAGGCGGGTTTTTACCGTGCTGCCTTTTGGGCCAAAGCAAAAAGACCTGGAGCTAAACCGGCAGGCAACAGAGTTTTTGAACAACAATTGCGCTGACACAGGGTTTTTAAAGGCCAACAAAATCACGGTCGTATATTCAAAAAAAGAATGCCAGAACCAGGAACTAGTGCAGGCAAGAGAAAACGTGTATTTGCTGAAAACAGGCTAAACTTTAAAGAGATATTCCTTGTATTGAAGCTTTTTAAAGGTTTTGCCGCAAATAATACCTAATACAAACATAAAACTACATAATTCTTTATTTGGGTTTTTAACAGGTTTTTTAGGCTTTTGTGGTAAAAAATGAAAACCGTTTTTTCACAGGAATATTGGACTCAAGACGAAACAACCGCCACGCAGTTAGTTGAAGACTTGGCTGTTCAAAGCAACGCTTTTTTGGAAAAAGAACTAAACGAGGCGCCAGTAAAGGAAACCGGCACGGCTAAAGCCAGGCCAATAAAAACCATTACCTCAGCTTTTGTTACATTAATGGTTGTCGGATTGCTCCTGATGAGCGGCCCGGCAAACGCTTTCACGGCAAGCATCAACGTTGACAACCCCAATCCTGCGCTTGGTGAAACAGCGACTTTTACTGTTAAAATTTCAAAGGTTTCAGACGAAGTCGTAAACACGATTGAACTAAAGGTAACTGATGCCAGCGGAATAGTTTCTAATGCACAAAAAATAAGTTGCAGCCCGGATTACCCGGGAGAGAATTCCGGGTTCGGCTACGGTTACGTTTCAGGTTACGGCTACACGCCAAACTTCGGGTATGGTTACGGTTATGGTTACGAAAACAGCGGGGAAACACAAATTGCCTGTACTTTTGAATACACGCCAACTTCCATGGGCGCATATTCCGCCCAAGCATTTGTAAACGGCCAGGCAATCGGGGGCCCGTCACAAGACATTCTTGTAGCAGTTGGAAGCAGAATCTCAAACCCGGTCATCAACACGGTTTATACTCCAACAACCAATTCACAAGTCCAGTTCACTTCTTTGCCTGAAGGCAGTTTTAACGTCAGCATTTCCGAGGGCACAAGCACGCCAGACGGGACAAACACAAGCGGCTTTGACTCAATCGGGTTGTTTCACGAAATAGCCTCTGACTTGGGTAACGGCACTTTCAGCGTCAACCTGACTTTTAGTTATCCTGACGCGGACAACGACGGGACAGTTGACGGCACGAGCCTTAACGAAAACAACCTGAATGTTTTCTTTTGGACTGGCACAGCCTGGCAATTAATCCCAAACCCGGCAATAAACACCACAGACAACACAATAAAAGTCACTGTTGACCACTTCACAGCATTTGCAGTAATGGCACAAGTGCCCGGAGCTCCAGCCCCGCCAACAGAGCCAACAACTGGCGGGATAGGATTTGGTGGATTCGAGCCAAGAAGAGTAACTACGACTCCAAACACTCCACAACCAGTAGAGCCACCGGCTCCTCCAACACAGGTGCCTCCGGCTCAAACTACGCCGACAACCGGAACACCTGCCCCGGTTCCAACCGGAACAGGAACGCAGGGAACCCCGGCTTTGCCGCCAGGAACAGGCTTGGTAACAGCCGGAACAGGCCTATTTGGGTTGGCAGGCAACACGCCCGTTGGATTAGGTTTACTGGTAATAGCAGCACTAATAGGGGTTTTGGGCGTCAGAAGCACCTGGCTGAAAAAGAAAAAGTAAAGAAAAAAATAATTTTTTCCCCTATTTTTTGTACGCGTTTTTCCTGTGTTTTACAGTTAAAACAAAAATAGTGCCCTGTGGGCCTTTTTCAATGAAGACGCGGTAACTGCCAATTCTATACTTAAAAACCGTTTGCCCTAACTGTAAAAGCCCATACTGGAATAAGGCTAAAAAAGACAATGCCCTTTTAAAATATTAATTTAAACTTTTTGTTGATTAAACTTAAATATAAGTTTTTACATACTGGTATTTCTATGAGGCGATTTCTATGGAAATAATCGAAATAAATGAGCAAAACAAACAGGTAATTTTAGAGATATTTAACCTCTCAGTAGATAAAGAAAATTACATTTTAGATGAGAATAAAACAAGAATTGTTTGTAGGTATAGTAAAGAGCCAATCAAATTGGAAAATCTTGCTATAATGCCGGGTTCTGAAATTAAAATAAATAATTACTCCTATTGTATTTCCGAATACATCAACGAATTTTCTAATTCTGAGTGATTTAATGGATGACATCATAGCAATTTTGCGTAGTGGAATAACTGTAACAAATTTAAAACATATAATTTCTATTTGGGGTAAAATTCCGCCAGACATCAAAGATAAATTAAAAAAAGCGATAAGAGAATTTTTCAATAAAAGTAAAATGGTTTCATTTGATTACAAAAATACAAATTCCGAACTTTTTACCATAGATAAGTCGAGTTCTAATTTTAGGAGGCTTAAATCAGCACTGATTAGCCAAGAATACATTGCAATATTAAGGGTTGCAGAATTAATAAAATGGTTAAATTTAAACAATTTACACAATGAAGCAGAGGAAAGAAGAAAAGAAGTATATCAAAAATATCGACAAAAAGGAATCAATATTGTTGATATGGTCGGAACTGGGGACATAGGCACTGCGGTTAGTTATTTAGACAGGTTAAATGGCGAGCCTGCTCAACAAAAGCTTCTTTTTAATCAATTTTTCGATAAGTTTGTGAATAATTACACTGAATTTTGCTTAATGATTCAAAGCCATATGCAGGAAATTGACGTTGAAAAAGGCATTTTAGGAAGAGTTGGAAGGGGAAGCCCTTTTGTGTTAGTTAGATTTTTGGGTGACAAAAAAAGAACTGACAAACTCGATAGTTTGCTTTTAGGGTTACTGGAAGAACCATCATTAGATGGATATGAATTACAGAGAAATGTATCAAAATTAGGGAAAAAATTTCAATATCAAGCAATGTTTGTTAATCCTAAATTAGTTGAAAAAAATGAATAGAAACCATTAAAATAACTCAAAACCAACCGTATTTGACAATTCTGAAATTCTAATCAAACCCATCGCAGGCTGGACAGAACCGTTTTTTGAATTTCAACTAATCTCTGTTAAGTCGTCAATCACCGAACTCCTTTTTGGCGGAAAAGAAAGCCTTTTTTATAGTATCTAAAACTTATAATATATTACAGTCCCTTCAAAGAAGGGACACATATGCGGCGTAAACTCCCGCAAGGGTTTTTTTAATGAATCAGGCACAATTTTTCTCGGAGAATCCCCCATTATGAAAAGCGGTATTGTAGGCTACGGTTTTTACGTCCCAAGGCTGCGGATAACTGTTGAGGAAATCGCGCGTGTCTGGGGCAAGGACGGAAAACACGTTTCCAAAAGCCTTGGAGTAACAGAAAAAGCGGTTGCAGCTTCAGACGAAGACTCTGCTACAATCAGCGTGGAAGCCGCAAGAATGGCCCTTGAACAATCCGGAATAAACCCGCAAAAAATCGGGGCAATCTACGTCGGAAGCGAATCACACCCGTATGCAGTAAAGCCAACAGCCACGATTGTGTGCGATGCAATCAACGCAGGGCCAGACCTCACAGCAGCTGACCTCGAGTTTGCGTGCAAGGCAGGAACAGCCGGAATACAAATGTGCGCGGGCATGGTTGAATCAGGAATGATTGAATACGGTTTGGCGATTGGCGCGGACACTGCACAGGGAAGGCCAAACGACGCACTCGAATTCACCGCCGGAAGCGGAGGCGCCGCGTTCATAATCGGGAAAAAGCCAAGCGAAATGCTTGCACAACTCGTTGACACTTACTCTTTCACAACAGATACTCCGGATTTTTGGAGAAGGCAGCACGCAGAATTCCCGCGCCACGCAGGAAGGTTCACAGGCGAACCCGCATACTTTCGCCACCTGGTTTCGGCTGCGAAAAAAATAATGGAGAAAAACAAGCTCAAGCCAAAAGACATTGATTACTTTGTACCGCACCAGCCGAACGGAAAATTCCCCGAACAAGCGGCAAAAACACTCGGAATAGAGCGGCACAAACTCGAAACAGCACTCCTCACGCCAATTATCGGGAACACTTATTCAGGCAGTTCAATGGTCGGCCTTGCTGCAGTCCTTGACGTTGCAAAAGCAGGCGACACGATTCTCATGGTGAGTTATGGTTCCGGCGCGGGAAGCGACGCATTCATCTTCAAAGTCACGCGCCACCTTGAAAAAAAACGCGCCAAAATTCCAATCAGGGAAATGATTAAAGAAAAAGAATACATCGACTACGCAAAATACGTGATACACAGAAGAAAAATCAAGGGGCTGTGAAAAACAAAAATGCCAGGGCCGATAAGAAGATTCGTGCAAGGAAGAAAAGCAAGGAAAAGACTTGGACGAGTAGTTGCTGCAGAAAGAAAAACAATGGTTCCACAAGTCCACGCGGACCAACTTGAGTTAAGGGGGGCAAATAGAAAGCTTGCAAGCGGGCAAAGGCTGTTGCGGACGGGCAACAGGGTTTATGGTGGCGGGTCTTTTCTTGCTGGTTCAGGCATGGCCGAGCTTGGCGGAATGGCTGCAGTGGCTGGCGGAGCGCTGCGTGCAGCAGGCCACGTAAGAACCGCAAAAGCACAAGAAGGAATTGCCAGGGCAACAAAGGCAATAATTGACAGGCGCCTTGGAAAAGAAACCCAGCGGCAAAGAATTGCGCGAAGGCTTGCAGGAAAACCAAAAAAGAGGAATTTGAAATGAGGAGCGTTTCAATCATAGGCGTTGGACGGACAAAATTTGGCGAGCATTGGGGGCTGAGCCTGCGGGAACTCGTGACTGAAGCCGCGTTAAAATCCATTGAGGCCGCCAAGATAGATGGAAAGGAAATACAGGCAGTTTACGGTGGGTGCATGGCTTCCGGGCATTTCACAGGCCAGGAGCATATTGGTGCCTTGATTGCCGACCAACTTGGATTGAACCCCCTTCCAAGCACGCGCCTTGAAGCTGCATGCGCTTCAGGTGGCGTGGCGCTAAGAAACGCTTACCTGTCCGTAGCTTCAGGGGAGCACGATGTTGTTGCAGTAGGCGGCGTGGAAAAAATGACTGAAATAGGCGTCGGAGAGGCTGGCTTTGCACTGGGCGGTGCAGGTGACCAGGAAACAGAGTTGTTCCACGGCGCAACATTCCCTGCATTATACGCCCTGATGGCGCGCAAGCACATGGAAGAATACGGCACGACTGAAGAGCAAATGGCTGCAGTCTCAGTCAAGAATCACCACAACGGAATGCTTAACCCCTATTCACAATTCCACCGGGAAATAACGATAGAAGACGTAATGAAATCAGGCTACGTTGCAAGCCCGTTGAAATTACTTGACTGCTCCCCGTTAACTGACGGGGCTGCGGCAGTCATTTTGTGCGAAACAGGAAAAGCGAAAAAAATAACCGACAACGCCGTTGAAATAATCGCCTCCGTACAGACTTCAGACACACTGGCGCTGACAGGTAGAAAAAGCATCACCGAACTCATGGCGACAAAAGTCGCCGCGAAAAAAGCGTTCGAACAGGCAAAATTAAAGCCAAGCGACATCGACCTTGTAGAAGCCCACGATTGCTTTTCAGTGGCGGAAATAATGGCAATAGAAGACCTTGGTTTCTTCAAAAAAGGAGACGGCGGAAAAGCAACGGAACAGGGGAAAACCGCTTTGGACGGGGAAATACCGATAAACCCCTCAGGCGGCCTGAAAATGGGCCACCCCGTTGGAGCCACGGGAGTAAAACAAATAGTGGAACTTTTCTGGCAGCTAAGGGGCGAAGCGGACAAAAGGCAAGTCAAAGGGGCTGAAATAGGCCTTGCACACAACGTTGGCGGAAGCGGGGCAACAGCAGTCGTGCACATACTGAGGAAGGCCTGACAATGGACTACAAAAAATTCTTCTGGGCGACAAAAGGAAAAGTCCTGTTAACGATTGGCTTTTTTTTAATCCTGGACATTTTTTTCTTCCTTTCGGTTTACGCGGCGCTTGCCGAATCCTGCCCTGAACTGATTGGCATAACCTGCGAATCCCCCAATATAACAATTTTAAAAATAGAAATAATGTTCTTCGGCTTTTCCTACCTTGCAGCATGCATTGTTTTCCACATGAAGAAAAAAGGCGTGAGTAAATGAGCGAACAAGCAGAAATAATTCATGATTATGTTGCCGTACTGGTGTCTTTAAGGTCAGGAGTGACCCCGGAAAAAATAAGACGAATAAGGGCGCTTAATAACGCTGCCCAGCAGTTGAGAATTCCAGAGAACCTCGTTCCTTTCGGAGAAATAACAAACAAAGTTTCAGGCTTCATCGCAGCAACTGCACGCACGGCACTTACACCTGGCCAAAAAAAAGAATTAGATGTCATAATTTCAACAATGCGAAAAAACGTTGCACAAATGATTTCTGCACGGAGGCAACTTCTCAGAGGCAGAAAACCGGAAACTGGCTCTAAAAAAATAGTCGGGCGTGCAAGGCGAGGAAAAAGGTGAAACAATATGGTTGACGCGGCAGTCCCAATGCACTGGAGGCGCTTTGACGAAAGATACAGGCTTGCCGGGAGCCACTGCAAAAACTGCGGCGAATACTTTTTCCCAAAACGCATGGTTTGCCCAAACTGCAGGAGAAAAGGAAAACTATCCACAGTTGAAATGCCGCGCGAGGGAAAAATAATCTCCTTCACCGAAGTGTTCGTCGGGCCCAGTGGATTTGAAAACGAGACACCATACTTTATTGCAATAATAGAACTTTTAAACAAGGCAAAAATCCTTGCACAAATAGTAGACTCCCCGCGCGAGAAAATAAACACAGGGGCCAAGGTAAAAAAAGTCTTCAGAAAAATCGCCGACCACGACGCAGAAGGCGCGATAGCATACGGGTACAAGTTCAAGGTGGTTTGATTAAACTGCCAAGGCCATCCAAACTATAAACCCCTATAATTTTTCGCTCAGTTCAAGAATTTTTTTCAACAGGCGCGGGGAAATGAAATAGTTTTCTGAAAGAAGTTTGTCAAGCAGCTCTCCAAATCCGGTTTTCGAAACCTGTTTTTCTTTCAGTGCTTTTAACAGTATGAACGGGCAGCTATAGGCTGTAAGCTCCCAAAAGGCGGCTTTTCTTATCCCTGCGTAGTCGTCCATTAAAACCACGGTGATTTTTTTTTCTTTGGCCGCCATTATTGTGCTGTCTTCTCCTGAACCCGCTTTTTCTTTTGTTTTAATCAGGCGTATTTCATTGTTTTTAACCATTTTTTCCACTTCAAGGCAATCAAGAAAACCCTGGCTTTTTCCAGCCATTATTTCATCAAAAACAGTGTCTGTTACAACGATTTCCTGGAAAAGTTTTGCGAGCAGGTCAAGTTTCTTCATTTTGGAGAAAAAAATCAGGACCGACGCGTCAGCAACTGCCCTCATTGGAATTCCTTCAGCGTCTTTTCAAGGTTTTCCTCATCCGTCTGGAGAAATAATCCTTTTTTCTTCAGCGAATCAAGAAACTCCCAGACTGACTGGCCCGCAAGGCGCGCTGCAACCGAAAGAGAAATCCTGTGCTCCGAGTAATTTTCCAAAGCAAAATCAAAACGCATTTCCTTAAGCCCTTTTTTCAATGCCTGCTTCAGGACAGTTGACTGGTCAGAGCCAAGTTTTTTTGAAAAATCCTTCAATTCCTTTATTTCCTCGTCCTTTAACCTGACAGTTGTTACACCCATAAAAAAACCACTGAATACATTGTATTCAAACGTATTTAAAAACGTTTGGTGCAAAAATGTGTTTGTTTAATTGCCAAAAGTCAAGCGTGTTTTCATGCAGTACGGTTACGGGAAACTCATTTTGTTCGGAGAGCACTTTGTCGTGTACGGCCTGCCAGGCATTGCAAGCTCGATTGGGTTATACACGCGCTGCCAGTTCCACCCAAACGAGAATGGCATAAAAGTGCGCGACAGGCTCACAAACAAAAACATTACACTTGGCGAAAACAAGCGTGAAATCCTAGACCAGACAATGCAGATAATCCTCAGAGAAACAGGCCTGAATGGCAAGAGCTTTCGGCTGGAAGTGGACGGCGACATACCCGTATTTGGGGGCCTTGGCTCAAGTGCAGCTTTAATTGTTTCAATAATCCGCGAACTAAACGGGCATTACGCGCTCAAGCTTTCAGACGAAAAAATCAACGGCATTGCCTTCAAAGCAGAGCACGTTTTCCATGGGAACCCAAGTGGAATAGACAACACAGCCTCAACCTACAGAAGGCTATTATGGTTTGAAAAAAACATGAGTGGCGGGAAAAACAAAATCGAACTGCTCAAACTAAAAAAACCGCTGCCCGTGGTGATTGGGAACACGAAAATCATCCACGACACCAGTGAGGCAGTCGCAGAAGTCAGGCAAAGAAAAGAAAAAAACCCCGAAAAATTTGACAAAATCTTTGCACAGGCAAAAGAACTTGTTTTCAAAGCCCGAAACGCACTTGAAAAAGGAAACATTCCAAAAACAGGGGAGCTCATCAACGAAAACCAGAAATTACTCCAAGAAATCGGCATGGGTTCACCAGAGCTTGACTTGCTCTGCAAAACCTCACTTGAAAATGGGGCGCTTGGGGCAAAGCTGACGGGAGCCGGAATGGGCGGATGCATGTTCGCACTCTGCCCTGACGAAAAAACACAGGAAAAAGTAGCGCAGGCAATCCGAAAAAAAGGGTTTGACAGCTACATAACGAGTGTTGGCGTATGATAAAAAACGTTCTTTTAGACGTTGACGGGGTGCTGATTTACGGCGACAAAAAAATACTTGGCGCAGACAAAGCAATTGAATTTCTTGAAAAGAACGGTTACAACTATCTCCTGGTTACAAACGTTTCGCGTTATACTGCGCAGGAACTTTCCAAACTACTTTTAGAACAAGGGTTAAAAGTACACAAAGACAAAATTTCCGGGCCAATTGAAGCAATTATTGGTTTTGTCAAATCAAAAAAACGAAACCCAAAATGTTTTCTGATTGGCTCAAACCAGGTGAAAAAAGAGTTCCGCAAAGCAGGGGTAAAAGTAACTGAAAAAGAAGAAAAAGCAGATTTCGTGGTTGTGTTTCTGTACAACAAAACAAGCTACAAAATGCTTGACATTGCTTTTAGGCTCCTGATTGGCGGAGCAGAACTTGTCACAAGCAGCATGAGCAAGACTTTTCCTGAAAAAAACGGCAAGCTTGCAATGGGGACAGGGCCTTTTGTCAAAGGCCTTGAATTTTGTTCCGGGAAAAAAGCACATGTAGCTGGAAAACCAAACAAAGAATTTTTTTTGGCTGCACTCTCAAAACTTCATGCAAAACCACAAGAAACCCTGATGGTTGGGGATACCCTTGACGCTGACGTCTTTGGCGCAAAGAATACCGGAATAAAGGCAGTTCTGGTAAAGACCGGGAATTTTAGCCAGCAGGGCCTTGAAAAAAGCGTTTTAAAGCCCGACTACGTAATTGAATCAGTGGCAGAACTGCCCGCGCTTTTGAGGCAATTAAAATGATTTACGCAAAAAACACGACCAGGCACATAGTCAGGCACTCTGACACCGACGACTGGGGAATAGGCTATTACGGGAACTATTTCAGTTGGTATGAGGCCGGGCGCACGGAGCTTTTGAAAAAAATTGGAATCAATGTCAAAGCCCTGGAAGAAAAAGGCACGCTGGTCCCAGTCGTTGAAGCCAAGAACAATTACTTTGCGCCAGTGAAATTCGAAGACCAGCTCACACTGGAATCCACTTTGACGGAAATCGGGAACACGCACTTCAAAGTCAACTTTACTCTAAGAAAAAGAAAACAAGTTGTCTCAATGGGCTGCACAGTGCACGTGTTCACTGACAAAAAGTTGAAGAAAAAGAAAATACACGAAAAAATGGCTGCACTCAAAAAGAGGCACGAAAAATGAAAGCAACCGCGATAGCCAACGCAAACATCGCACTCGTGAAATACTGGGGGAAGAGAAACGAAAAACTCATTTTGCCGCACAATTCAAGCATTTCAGTGACACTTGACGGGTTGAAAACAACCACGACGGTAGAGTTTTCCAAAAACTTCCACAAAGACGAGTTCAAACTAAACGGCGAGAAAAAAAGCGGCGAGGAAGCAAAAAAAGTCTCTGGCCACCTGGCTTTAATCAGGAAAATGTTCCGCAAAAAAGAATTTTGCCGCGTCGAAAGCCAGAACAATTTTCCATCCTCTACAGGCCTTGCAAGCTCGTCCTCGGCTTTTGCAGCCCTCACACTGGCAAGCGTTTCCGCACTTGGTTTTAATCCCAAGCCAAAAGAACTCTCAATAATCGCGAGGCAAGGAAGCGGGAGTGCCTCACGAAGCATTTTCGGCGGGTTTGTGGAATGGAAAAAAGGCTTTCAGGCAGGCGGAAGCGACAGCTACGCATCAGAGCTTTACCCAAAAGAACACTGGCCGGATTTTCGGATACTTGCTTGCATTGTCTCTGAAAAAGAAAAAAAAGTGAAAAGCCGTGCCGGAATGAAGCAGACGGTTGAAACCTCGCCATTTTACAGGGCGTGGCTTTCCGCGGTTGAAGAAGACCTGCGCAAAACGAGAAAGGCAATCAAGGAAAAAAACCTTGAACTCCTCGGCAAAACAGCAGAGCTGAACTGCCTCAAAATGCACGCAACAATGATTACGACAACCCCAAGCATTGTCTACTGGCAGGATGGCACGCTAAAAGCAATGGCTGCAGTATGGCAAATGCGGGAAAGTGGGGCAAAAGCGTTTTTCACCATGGATGCAGGGCCACAGGTGAAAATCATTTGCCTTGAAAAAGACACGCAAAAAATAAAGCAAAGAATGAGCGAAGAAGGGTTTGAAAAAATAATTGAATCAAAGCCGGGGGAAGGCGCAGTTCTTTCAAATAAACACCTGTTTTAGTGGTAAAAAATGATTGAAGTCGCAGCTCCGGGAAAACTCATGCTTTCAGGGGAATGGAGCGTGCTTGAAATTGGCAACCCCGCAATTGTGCTGGCAATTGACAAAAAAGCAAAAACAAAAATCTCCCCAAGCGAATCCATTGTGGTCACTGCGGAGCAGGTCGGGGTGAAAAACGCAAAAGCTGTTTTTGACGGGGAAAAAATCGTTTTTCTTGGTTTAAGCCCTGCACAGGAAAAAGGAATGGTTTTTGTAAAGTCCGGAATAGAAATTGCATTACGATACTTGGGTGAAAAAAAAGTGGAAATCAAAGGCTTTCACCTGGAAACAGATTCCAGGGAACTTCATGAAAGCGGGGAAAAACTGGGTTTTGGAAGCAGTGCAGCAATTACCACAAGCGTTGTTTTTGCAGTTCTTTTACAGCACGGCGTGGAACCAGAAAACGAGGGCATATTCAAGCTCTCCACGCTTGCACACTATTTTGCGCAGGGGAAAATTGGGAGCGGTTTTGACGTTGCAGCAACAGTCATGGGCGGGGCACTTGTCTACACGCGCTTTGACCCAAGCCACATTGAACGCCTGGCACTAAAACCAATCACTCAGGCACTCACTGAAAAATGGCCGGGCCTTAGCATGAAAAAAATCAGCCTGCCAGAAAACATGTTTTTTTTGGTTATAAACACCGGGAAAAAAGCCGACACGCGCGAACTTGTAAAAAAAATGAAGAAATTCCGCACAGAAAAAAAACACGATTATTTTAGATTGGTAAACGCTGTCAGGGAAACAACCGTTTCTCTTGCGGAAGCACTTGAAAAAGAAGACCAGGAAAGAATAATTTTTTTACTGAAAAAAAACAGGTTAATCCTCAAAGAGCTTGGGCAAAAGTCAGGCACAAACCTCGAAACAAGTGAACTCACAAGAATAATCGAGGAAGCAGAACCCCTTGGCTGTGCGGCCAAGTTTTCGGGTGCCGGCGGCGGAGACAATGCAATCGCTGTGTGCTTTGGGAAAGAAAAAAAACAAGAGTTATTAAACGCTTTCAAAAACAAAGGCTTTAGGGTAATAGAGGCAAGCATCAGCGAAAACGGGGTTGAACTGAATGCCTGAATCAGGCCAGACAAGCAAAAGAAAAGGCGAGCACCTCAAAATCGTGTTGAACAAGCAAGTGCAGTTCAAGGAAAAAACCACCGGCCTTGAAGACGTGCAGTTTTCGGAAATAGAGCTGCCATACAACGCCTTGCCTGAAATAAACAAAAAAGAAATAAGCCTTGCAACAACTTTTCTTGGAAAAAAATTCAGCGCCCCTTTAATGGTTTCAGGGATGACTGGTGGGATAAAAGAAGGGCAAAAGGTCAACAAGGACATTGCAAAAGCCTGCCAGGAACTTGGCCTTGGAATGGGCGTTGGAAGCCAGCGCGCAATGATAGAACACCCGGAACTTACAGAAACCTATTACGTTCGCGATGTTGCACCAGATATTTTTCTTGCAGGAAACATAGGCGTGGCACAGCTTGCAGAGTACAGTGTAAAAGAAATAAAGGCCGCAGTTGAAGGAATAAAAGCAGACGCCCTTGCAATCCACTTGAATGCGGCACAAGAGGCAGTGCAAAAAGAAGGCAACACAGACTTCAAAAACTCGCTCTTATACATAAAAAGATTGGTGCGCTCACTCAAAATGCCCGTTTACGTAAAAGAAGTCGGAAATGGGATAACATTTGAAGCCGCAAAAAAAATTGCAGCAACAGGCGTAAAAGCAATCGACGTACAGGGCGCTGGCGGGACAACCTGGGTTGGGGTTGAAGCCTTCAGGGGAAACGAAGAAATTGCAAACACGTTTTGGGAC
>JAUSEO010000082.1 GCA_030651515.1 archaeon
GACGCTGCAGCGGGGGTTCAAATCCTCCCATTCCCATGAACGGTTGCGTCCGTTCACACCGCAGTATGTGGGCCATCAAAGATGGCCCGGTAATACAAGAAAATTATGAGTGGCATGTTCAGGTACGCGGAGTAGGAGGGCTTTTCACCTTTTTATTTTTCTTTTTGAAACGCTGAGAAACCCATTTAGCAGCAAGCGGCAGAACATGTATTCCTATAGTCAAGAAAGCCAAACTTAGAACCAAACCTATAACCAGATTCATGCTGACATTAAGGCTTTCAATGCCTACCTTTAAACCAGTTATTTCTGTTTTAATTTCATTCGTAGTCGTGCTAAAATCAGACGCGGCAATTATCTGAGAATTTCCTTGCGCCTGATTAACATTATCGCCCTTATAGTTTATTTGTTCACCTTGAATATTTACATTTTCATCTGCGGGACAAAACAAATCTTCACTATCCCAAGCATACGAGGTATAGATATAAGTTAGTGCATGATTATAAAAATAAGAACCATTTTTATCTATCTGTATACAAAGAAAAACTGGCACATGGCCAAAATACATTATGTTTGGGTTTAATGCTTCAAAGGCACGCACAGCTTCAATTATATCGTTTTTCCCAAAATCAAGTTTTCCTTTTTCGCACTTCAAACCGTTTTCAGTCGTGCACTCTGTCGCTAAAACCAACCCAGCGCAATCTTTAATGACTTTATCAACAATGCACTCGAGATATTCATCGCTCGAATTAATCGCCACCACAGTCTGAATAACTAAAAAAAATGCCAATAAATATAGCCAAGCTTTCATCCATAAAATAGACTGCCTCAAAAAGCTTTAAATGCCAAGAGCCTTGAAAATCAAAGCAAGTCATTTTTATTTTTCAAAGAACCCTTTGCCTTCTTTAGTGTTGAAAACCACAGCGTCCATTTGGTCAAACACGCCAACTCTTCCAAGTAGTGCTGATAGGCCTGAAACGTTTGTCGAGTCAATCCAATTGACTAAAACTGTTTTCTTAAATTCCCCGATTTCTATTTCTACTGCAAACAAATAGCTTGTCGTACCTTTTCCGCAGGCACAACCGATTTCCATGGGTATTATCAATTTTTTTTCAATAATCTTATTGATAAATTCTTCAAGTTTTGCTTTGTCGCTTTTATCCAAATTATGCCATTCTTGAACAAGTTCATATGGAGCTCTATTTTTGTTAAAGTCAATGCCTAATTCCATTATGCCAATTGGCATTGGAACCGTACAAAAGTCTGCCCCAGAATCAACTACACATAAAAGGTTCACTTGCCTGTTTCCATTTTTGAATTTCACCCAACTAAGCGGTATGGGAACTTGTTTGGGAATAAACGACTTGAAAGCAAATTCAATTTTCAATAAAGTCACTTATAGAATTAGCGCCTGACTCTTTTTAGGAACTTTCGCATAAGCATATTCTTTTCCTTTAGAATTTTTCCTGGCTTTTGTAATTACTTGGCTAATGCTTTTGCCGTGTGCAATAACGCGGGCACCAGAAATAGCAATCCATTCCCCCTCATGTTTACTTAAATCTTTTTTTAAAAAATCCTTAAAATATAGTTCCATGTGCAAAACATCCCCTTGCTGTAGTGAAATACTAAGGAAACGCAGTATTTAATTTTTATCTGCTTTGAGCTGCCCACTTTCTTTATTTATTATATATAGAGCGTGTTGCATTTCATTATTGAAGGCAGGAAGAAAAAGGCGCGTTAACATCAAGTTCTTCACAGGTTTTTTCAAAATTGCCCTGCACGCCGAAGAGGTCGTTGCTTGCAGTGCTCACAAAAACATTGCAGGCGATTGCGTTTTCGTCAACTTGTTTTATTTGGAGGTAAGTAACAATCTTGTCGCCTTCAATCGTGGTTGTCTCAAGCAGGCCCTTTGCACTTGTGCACAAACCAATTGAATTTGAAAGGCAGGAAAATGCATTTCCAATCTGCTCTTCAGTGGATGGCTCAAGCCCACCTTCAAATACCCGCCCGCAATTCCTTGCCACTGTGTCATTGAACAGCCTGCGCGGAACGGCAAAATCTACCTTGGGCTTGTAAACGACTGATGACTCGAAAAGGAAACCCCGCTGGTTGTCCACGCAATATTTTGTTATCTGCGAGCCCTCGTCAACTTCTTTGCAGGAAGTGAAAGTGCAGTAGCATGCAAAAACCCCTGTGTTGTTTAGATCCTTTTTTATTGTCCACTTGTTTGAGTCAAGGGCATCACAGGCCACGTTGCATGAAGAGGCTAAAGCGTTCAAGTCAATGCTTGGTGAATTAAAGTCAAAAGCAAAGTTCATGGTTAACCTGTTCATGTCAAGGTTAATCGAAATTGTTTTATTGCCCTTGGTAAAAACGTTCAGGTCGCGCAAATCATCAATCAAGATAGGGCCATTATTTGAATCAGGTGCGTTTGAATCCCCGCCATTGCTTGCTTGCTGCTGTGGCTGGATGCAGCCAGGCAAAAGAACAGCCCCAAGCAATACTGCAGTGAGGAAAACCCAAAAGTGCTTCATATGGAGTATTTTTCTGTAGCAAAAAATTTTTAACCAAGACCAAAAAAAAGGTTTAGTTGCTTTTAACAAGCACCACGATTGCTATGAGA